>RPQV01000030.1 GCA_003818595.1 Calditrichota bacterium | reverse complement strand
ATATCCATAGGGCCTGTTTTAATCATCAGCAGGGTGAATTTGCGGTAAAACTTGGCGCGCCAGTACCACAAAATAGCGCGGAATCGTTTGCTGGTGAATAAAAACCATAAAATCGCCGCCAATCCCACCAAGACGCCCAACACGATCGTTTTGCCGACGACGGTGATGGCCAAATTCAACCAGGTGATCAGAAATGGTGCGAGCAGGTAAAAAACAATGACCAGAAATGCAAGAATCAATAATACGCCAAAATTGCCCCAGGCTTTTTCCTTTTTTGAAATAAATGAGGAAACCTTTTCAGCGCCTGGCAAACTGGGCATTTCATTCATAACTCCTCCTGTCGGGATGATCTTTGATATTAATGAATTCCTTTGAGATTATTTTCCAAAGCGGTTTTTACACTTTCCAACCGCTGCCGTTGCGCCTGCAAGGCAACCGTGAAGCGGTTCTGTCGTTCACTCTTTTTATCCTGCAGTTTGTTGATTTCACCTTCAACAACAATCCGCTCCGATATCAACCGGCTGCGCTCATCGTCCAGTTTTTTCTTTTCCTGATTTTTCGCGGACAGAAAAGCATCGAGTTCCTTCTGAACCGCCTCCAAGCGCGTTTCAATATTGCGAATACCGGTCGCGATCTCTGCCACTTTATTCTGTACAGATTTCAAATTGGTATTAAAACCCTGCTCATTCTGCGTCTGAAAAGCACGATTTTCATTATCCAGGATGCTCATCATCGAAGAGACTGCATGGTTGAGACTTGAAAAAGTGAGTTGCTGGTTGCGGGGTTTGAGTGCAGTTTGCGCGGCATGAAAAGCCAGTTGATAACGAGTAGGCTCATCGAGATTGGGAAATTTCTCATTAAAGACGCTGAGCTGATTGAAAAACTCGGCAAATTCCGCCGGCGTCGATTTCTGCAGTTCGGCCTCGATCGAACGGTAAAATTCCTGATCGACCTCCGCCGAATTGGTTGTCATTAAAACAGAAGGCGTTTCGGTCGGGACAAGAAGCGGCGAGATGAGATCGGGTTGAGAGAATTCCTGCTTGCTGCTGTTGTTTTTCCAGAACAAACCGCCTACTGCTTTACCAATTTTCTTCATGCCTGCCATCTTTCAACTCGTAGTTTTAAGAAGAGATAAAAAAATGATCACCTTTGCAAATAGTGTTCTGGGATCATTGTAAACTGCATGTATACACGCGTGGCGTCTTTTCATTCATTCTTTTATACGCAACTACTACAAACTGCAGATCAACTCTAAAACGTCTTTACAGACACTATTTCATCCCAAATATAGAAAATATTCGTGATAAAATCGACGAATATCGTGAGATGAATGATTTTTTTTCGGGAGGTCGGAAAGGCTGAAAATCTGATGGTCTGAAGGTTTGAAGGTCGAAGACGAAGGAGAGGCTTGGGTTTGGGGAGGGAATTGGTTAAATTAGGTGAAATTGACGCAATCATCTTTACAGTTGTATTGGAGGAAAGCCATGTTTAAGATTGTGCAGTCTTTGGATGAACTGATCAAGGCGTTTACAGTGCGCGCGGTCGTTTTCATTGGCGAACAACATTGTCCCTATGATCTGGAAATTGATGAGTTTGAACATAGCTGCATTCATATTTTAGGCGAAATGGGTAATGAACCTTTTGCCGCGGCTCGCCTACGCTTTCCCGGCCCCTATGCCAAACTCGAACGGATCGCAGTGCGGAAAGAGTGGCGCGGTATGGGATACGGTCACCAATTGGTAGATTATCTGGTGGAATTGGCGAAGAGTCGGGGGTACAGCCTGCTGAAAATGCACGCTCAGGCATACTTGGTCGATTTTTATGCAAAACACGGATTTGTTCGTCATGGTGAGATGTTTGAAGAGGCGGGAATTGAGCATTTTTTGATGGTCATGGAGGTCGGAAAGTCTGAAGGTCTGAAGGTCTGAAGGTCGAAGGTCTGAAGGTCAAAGGTTGGAAGAGGATACGGGAGAGCGCTTTCATAGGGCGTGGGAGCGTGCTTCATAAACGGATATGGGGTCGGCGGCGTCTTGGGCATGCGCAACATGAATCGTCGATGGTTTTTCAGCGCAATTTAGATGAATCGGGAATTTATAGACGTAAGCTGATTATTTAAAAATATCGTTGGGATTCCCAGGTAGAATGCGTATATTGATAAAATTTTCTGCTTATTATTGGCAATCGTAATATTGGGAGATCTTATGAAACTCTATTTTCCGCTTTTTCTGTTGATCGTTGTGCTTTTTTCGGCGTGCGCCGATAAAGCGCCGCAAGCGCCTTTTGCAAAAGAAAGCCCTCAATACGCCTTTTTGAAACTGCTTTCGGATTCATTAAGCATAAAATCCATGGACCCGGACAAGGCAGTTGCGATTATAACGGCAAAATCGTTCAAGATTTATTCATACGACATTCTGCCCGGTATCTATGCTCGATTCAATCGCTACAAAAGCAACCTGGACCGTCTGCCCGTTGAACAATTGAAAAATACCATCACCCAGTCCGCTCAGAGTGAAGCAGAAAAAAAGATGCTTTTGGATCTAGCGACCAAGGAAGGCGTTGTCGTCGCCGATAGTGCCGTCAATGCTCATTTAGAACAGATTTATAGTGGTCGCGGAGGTCGCGAAAATTTTCAAAAATTCGTAGAACAACAAGGGTTTTCTCTCGCCTACGTTGAAAAGGATGTCCGCACACAAATGACAATTCAAAAATACATCGACGAAAAACTGGAACCCTCGATTCAAGTTTCGGATGCTGATCTGCAGAATGCCTATCTACAAGACAAAACCGCCACCGTACGTCATATTCTGTTTATGACTCAGGGAAAAACGGATGATCAGAAAAAAGAGGTCCGCACTCAGGCTGAAACTGTGCTGAAACAAGCTCGCGAAGGTCAAGATTTTGCTCAATTGGCCGCAGAATATTCTGAAGATCCCGGTTCTAAAAACACGGGAGGTCTGTATGAGAACTTTCCCCGCGGACGTATGGTGAAAGCTTTCGAAGACGCTTCTTTCAACCTGCCGATTGGCTCGATCAGCGATCTTGTCGAAACACCCTACGGCTATCACATCATCAAGGTGGAAGGTCGAGAGAAAGAAACCAAACCTCTGGAAGAAGTCAGGGAACAATTGGACCAGCAGATCAAACAGAGCAAACGCCGCGATACATATAACGCCCTCATTGAAGATTTGAAAAATCAGAACAAATACCAAGAACATTTCGAGGTTCTTAGCTGAATGAAAAAGGCCGAATGATTCCTCATCCGGCCTTTTTCATTTATACATTCAAATGATTCAAAATCACAACAGCGATGTCGTTTTGATTTTTCCGCCGGTGGCAAAACCCGCCGAACCACCGGCTGGAATCGCACAAATCAAAAGGGCAATTGAAACACAGGGACGGCGCTGCACGGTGATCGATTCCAATCTCGAAGGATTGTTGTTTCTGCTTCATGGTGCTGACCTCCCCTCGCCGCCTTCCTCGCTTCAGACTGCATGGCGCAATAAAGAACATAACCTCGCGCGCCTGCGCGATTTGAAAACCTTCCAGCATCCCCATCGTTACCGATCAGCGGTGCTCGAATTGAACCGCGTCTTGGCTGCCTTGGCGAGATCTCATTCGGCGACTATCAGTTTGACGGATTATCAACATGAATCGTTGGCGCCGGTTCGACTTCAGGATCTATATTATGCCGTCGAACATCCGCATGAAAATCCGTTTTATGGCTATTTCGAAACAATACTCAAGTCGCGCATCGAGACTGAACAGCCCGCCATCATTGGATTGTCTTTGACCTATCTCAGTCAGGCATTGACCACCTGCGCCATGATCGGCTGGTTGCGTCGAACCTTCCCCGGAGTTCGCCTCCTCCTCGGCGGCGGGCTGACAACATCATGGCTGTGTCGTCCCGATGGAGAAAAGTTGTTGCACGGCCTTGCCGATCGCCTGGTCAAAGGCGCAGGAGAAACTATAGTGCTGCAGGAGTTGGGATGCAACGCAGAAAGAGAGACCTCCTACCGACCGGATTACAGCGATTTGAATTTATCCGACTATTTATCTCCGGCAGTTATTTTCCCCTACTCAACATCCAGCGGCTGCTACTGGCGGCAGTGCGAGTTCTGTCCGGAATCAGCGGAAGGGCATGCCTTTCGACCTATCGCGGCAGATCAGGTTTTCGCCGATATTGATCCGAACGATAAAGATAAACCCGGGCTCATTCATTTTTTAGACAACGCCCTATCACCGGCTCTGCTGCGTAAATTTACTCAACGCAGTTTGCCGGCGCCGTGGTATGGATACGCGCGTTTCACCGAGGACTTGAATGATCCGGAGTTTTGCTCGGCACTGTCCCGAAGCGGCTGCGTCATGCTGCAATTGGGACTCGAATCAGGGGATCAAGGTGTGCTTGACGGCATGAAAAAAGGCATAAGTCTGGAGAGCGCTGGTCGAACACTGCTCAATCTCAAAAAAGCAGGTATTGCCGCGTTCATTTATTTGTTGTTCGGCACGCCATGGGAAACAGAAACCGAGGCCAAGCGCACGATAAAGTTTGTCGTCGACCATAGCGAATGCATCCAGTTCTTGAATAGCGCCATCTTTAACCTGCCGGTCTTCAGCAACGAGGCAAATCATCATCAAACGCATTCCTTTTACGATGGCGATCTGGCGCTTTATGTTGATTTTCATCATCCTCATGACTGGAACCGCGGCAGGGTTAGAAGATTTCTGCAGAATGAGTTCCGCACCCATCCGGTGATTAAAAAGATACTCAATAATAATCCGCCCAGTTTCACTTCAAATCACGCGCCTTTCTTTTTGTCGCATTTTCATTTCAAAGGTTAACGATGCTCATCCATCTGCCCTATGACAAAAGTGTTATCCGTCTTGAGCTGCCCGATCAGACGACTGTGTTGCGGTCCACCTATCCACGGGGGATATTTTCCGCCGAGGTTTTGCTCATGCAGGCCATCAACAAACCGATCGCCGCTCCGTCATTGGCCAAAGTGCTGCAGAACCGCAGACCAGGAAAGGTAGTGGTTGTGGTCTCCGACGTCACCCGCCCGATCCCTTATGTCCAGTTCCTGCCGAGACTGCTGCAGGAACTGATCGCCGGAGGTATTGCTGCGGATGACATTCTTCTGCTCATTGCTGCAGGCATGCATCGTCCCAGTTATGAAGCGGAACGGATTGAAATGTTCGGTCAGGAAATCGCCAATTCATTTGCCATCGTGGATCATCGTGCTGAAGCGGACGACTTGATCGAGCTGCCGCAGAAAAGCTGGGCGGGCGCGGTGGTGAAATTAAATCGACTGCTCATGGAGGCCGGATTTCGTTTGCTCATCGGACTGGTCGAGCCGCATTTCATGGCGGGATTCTCCGGCGGCCGCAAAGCGATTTGTCCAGGCCTCGCATCGCTGGAAACCATACGGCAATTTCATGGATATTCTTTTCTTGCCAATGAACATGCAGATATCGCACAGTTGGAGCATAATCCCTGTCATCTTGAGGCACTTTCGGTGGCCAAAACTGTCGGCATCGATTTCAGTATCAATGTGGTGTTGAACGACGAACGTCAAACGGTTGCCGTTTTTGCGGGTGATCTGGAGCAGTCGCACTTGGACGCCTGCGAATTTGTTCGTCGCCACGCCAATCCGCTCATCGAACAGGTTTTTGATGTGGTGGTGACCAGCAGCGGCGGCTACCCGCTTGATGCCACCTTTTATCAGTGCGTTAAAAGCATGGTCTATGCTCTGCCGGCCGTCAAAAAAGACGGCAGCATCATTTCCGTCGGTGGGTGTTCTGAGGGAATCGGCAGTAGGGAATATCAGGATCTGATGTTTCGTTATGCGGGTGACTGGCAATCTTTCATCCGCGATATTTCCTGTTCAGAGTCAGTGTGCAAGGATCAATGGCAATTTCAGCTGCACGCCCGCGCGCTGAAAAAAATCGGGCAGGAACATCTCTATTTTATCACTCATGCGTTGCCGCAGGAAATACTTCTAAAACTCTCGGTGAGCGGCATTACCACCGACCAGGTTCAGACGACGCTTCAGCAACAGATCGATCGGGCTGCAGCCCAGGGTCTTTCTGTGTGTGCGATTCCCGAGGGTCCCTATTGCGCGCCGATAGGTCACGCATTTCAGGAAAGCGAGGTTCGAGGCCAAGAAATCATGAATGGACCTCGCATAAACACATACGAATAAAATGGTCATGCCGGAAAAAAAGATAACATTACTTTCACCCGCCGGGTCATGGGAAAGTCTGAGTGCCGCCATCAAGGCAGGGGCTGATGCAGTCTATTTTGGGGTGGAGCAATTGAACATGCGCGCCGGAGCGACAAAACCATTTGCGCTAAAAGACCTTGCCGAAATTGTTGCCCGATGTCGTGATCAGGGTTGTGAAAGCTATCTCGCTCTGAACTCCATCGTCTATGATCAAGAGATTGCACTGATGCACAATATTCTGGCGGAGGCTGCATCTGCCGGCGTCAACGCAGTCATTGCCACAGACATTGCCGCGATCGTCAGCAGTCGCGAGTTCGGTCTGCCGGTGCACATATCGACGCAGGCGAATATCTCCAATGTTCAAGCGGTTCGCTTTTATGCCCAGTTTGCCGAAGTGATGGTATTAGCCCGCGAACTGACATTGCCGCAGATTGCCGCTATAAACAGCGATATAGAGCGACAACAGATCAAATCGCCATCGGGAAAACTCGTCGCCACTGAGCTGTTCATTCACGGTGCAATGTGCGTCTCGATTTCGGGTATGTGCTATATGAGTTTAGCGGGGAAAAACGCCTCGGCCAATCGCGGCCGCTGTCTGCAACCCTGCCGAAAAAGATATCGAGTAGTCGACGAAGAGAGCGGCGAAGAGCTGATCGTGGACAATCGCTTTATCATGTCGCCGAAGGATTTATGCATGATCGGCCATATAGATAAATTAATCGATGCCGGCGTGCGCGTCTTAAAAATAGAAGGACGAGGCCGCACAGCAGATTATGTTTTTCATACGACCCGCGCCTATCGGCAGGCGATCGACAGCGTGCAACGCGGTGATTACAGCGCCGAAAAAATAGCGGCTTGGAATCAGGAATTGAGTGCGGTTTTCAATCGGGGTTTCTGGTTCGGCGGATATTATTTGGGAGCAAAATTGGGTGAATGGTCGGGCGCCTACGGCTCACAGGCAACCGTTCAGAAAACGTATCTTGGTTACATCAACAATTATTTTCTCCGGCCGCAGGTCGCCCAGATCGTTCTAGAAAACAGAGGGTTAAGCGTGGGCGATACTATTGCAGTGATTGGTCCAACCACGGGATATGAAGAGAGAATCATCACGTCTCTTTTTGTGAGTGAACAGCCTGCAGTGCAGGCGAAAAAGGGAGATGACGTCACGATTTCATTCGATGTCAAAGTGCGGCGTCACGACAAGGTTTATCTGCTTCATCCGCGCACCAATTGGCAATCATGAATTAAAAAAGGGTTTTGCTGACTCGTGCAAAAACTAAAAATGTCTTCGTGATGTCTTTGAGTTACGTGCTCTGATCAATTAGAGAGCATTCCTTTTCCTTGACTCACAATTTGTAGTTGATTATCTTTAAGCATGAAATCTGTGAAAATTAGCGAAAAATTTGATCCATCGTCTCATTTGGTGCTTTACCGCGGCGATGTCAGGAATCTGTTGTCACAGGTTGCTATAAGGGATTCGTCATGAAAATTATAATTGCCTTGTCTTGCTTTGCAGTTTTGCTGTTTTCGTCGTCCTGCAATAAAGATTTCAGCACCAACGGCGTGCAGCAAATCATTAAATTGGAAGTGGATGATCCCTTGGGGAAGCGCGCTGATGAATTTAAGCTCATCGACGTCAGTTCGTCCTATTTCGCCGCAGACAGTCAGATCACGCATTTGACTATCACCGCGGACGACACTACGATCTTGAAACAACAAACTCTGATTCGATACTCCGCCTTAGATTTCGACCATCGTGCCTACGATCTCATCATCTTGACCCTGCCGGATCCGGGACATGCTGCCCGTCTGATTAAAAATGTTTATCGCGACAAACAGCGATATCTCGAATTCGGCATTTATGATGTTTCGAACGGCAGACCCGTTCCCATGGTTGTCATTTCTTCATGCTTTTTATTTCAATTTTCTCGATAAAAACAAAAACCAGGTTATTCAGATTGCATCCCACCAGCAGCGTCACTTTTCGGGAGTCCAGATGAAAAATAGTGTCGGTTATTTCATTTTATTTCTGCTTCTGCTGTCAGCCTGCAGCAAATCCCCAATTCAAAAAACTCGGTTCGGTAAACTGCCGACAGGGCAGGCTATTGACGTTTTCACGCTTGTTAATCAGCACGGTATGCAGGCGCAGGTCATGACATATGGCGCTGCCCTGATTTCTCTTAAAACCGCCGACAACATGGGGCAAATTACTGAAATCACTTTGGGGTTTGATTCATTACCTGATTACCTCCGGCATCCGATGTTCGGCGCGGTCGCCGGGCGATACGCCAACCGCATTGCCAACGGAACATTCAACCTGGAAAACCGGACAATCTCTCTGGCTAAAAACAACGGTTCTCACCATCTGCATGGCGGCATCATCGGATTTGATAAAAAGGTGTGGAGCGCCGAACCGCAAGTCACCGCGGAAGGACAGGCAGTAACCTTGCACTATACTTCAAAGGATGGCGAAGAAGGTTATCCCGGAAATCTGCGAGTATCCGTCACCTACACGGTCACCCAGAACAATTCACTGAAAATAAAATATGCTGCGGAAACCGACAAACCCACCGTTCTGAATCTCACCAATCATGCTTATTTCAATTTAAAAGACGGCGGCCGCAGCTCGATTCTTGACCATGTCATCAAAATCAATGCTTCAAACTATACACCAAGCGATAACACCCTCATCCCCACAGGTGAAATCGCCTCGGTTGAAGCAAGTGTCTTTGACCTGCGCAAGCCCAGCGCCATCGGCGAAGCCATGAAGCAGGATGAGGCGCAGTTGCTCAATGCTCGCGGATTCGATCACAATTTCATCATTGTCGGAGGCAACGGCTTGAAATATGTGGCCACAGTTTTTGAACCCACAACAGGCCGAGTGATGAATGTCGCCTCGACTGAGCCGGGGGTTCAATTCTATACCGGCAATCATTTGAACAACCTTCGCGGACGAGCCGGAGCGGTTTATCAGCAGCATCACGGTTTTTGCCTCGAAACTCAACATTTTCCCGATTCGCCCAATCATCCTGACTTTCCTTCGACGGTTCTAAGACCCGGAGAAAAGTATGAATCCACCACCGTGTTTTTATTCAGCGTCAGCGGCGTAAAATTTGAATAAAGATTGTATTGAAAGGTTCATATTGAAAAAAGCAGTTCTCGCCATCGATCAAGGAACCACCGGCACGACGGTGTTAATTGTTGAAAATTCGGGTGAAATTCGTTGCCGTGCTTATTCTGAATTCCGTCAATTCTATCCCAAACCCGGTTGGGTTGAACACGATGCCGAAGAAATTTGGAGCGTCACCAAAAAATTAATAATTCAGGCCGTCAAAAAAGCAAAATTAAAACCTCATGATATCGCAGCGATCGGCATCACCAATCAACGCGAAACCACAGTCATCTGGGATCGCCGCAGCGGCAAGCCCATTCACAATGCCATCGTCTGGCAGTGTCGGAGAACCAGCGATTTTTGCTCAGAATTGCAGTCTCACAATCTTACCCCGCTGTTTCACGCCAAAACCGGATTGGTGATCGACGCCTACTTTTCAGCAACGAAAATCAAATGGTTATTGGATCACGTACCTGGAGCCCGCAGCCGTGCGCAGGCCGGCGAACTTTGTTTCGGCACCATCGACTCTTGGATGTTGTGGAAACTGACGGACGGTGCAGTGCATGCGACAGATTATACCAATGCCTCACGCACGCTCGTTTACAATATCCATTCCAAAACGTGGGATAAAGAGCTGCTCGATATTCTCGATATTCCCTCCGCCATCCTCCCTATAGTCGATACATCGAGCGGCATATTCGGCTACACTTCTCCCCTGGGACCACTAAAGATGGAAATTCCCATTGCCGGAATCGCCGGAGATCAACAGGCGGCAATGTACGGCCAAAACTGCTGGGAAGCGGGGCTCGTTAAAAACACTTACGGCACTGGTTGCTTTATGATGATGAATACCGGCGCCAAGGCCATTCACTCGACCAACCGCCTACTCACCACCCTCGCCTGCGATGCGCTGGGAAGACCCTGCTTCGCACTTGAAGGATCCATATTCATCGCCGGAGCATTGATTCAATGGCTGCGAGATGAACTGGGACTAATCCGCACGGCTGCAGAGACAGAGGCTCTTGCCCAATCGGTCGCGGATACGCACGGCGTTTATATCGTGCCGGCGTTTGTGGGACTGGGGGCGCCCCATTGGGACATGAACGCGCGCGGCATCATCAGCGGACTCACGCGCGGCAGCAACAAAGCCCACATTGCCCGCGCCGCACTGGAAGCGATCGCATACCAGAGCCATGATGTTCTAAAAGCGATGGCGAATGATTCCGGCCTGTCTATCACTGAAGTTCATGTGGATGGTGGTGCCTCTGCCAATGATTTTTTGATGCAGTTTCAAGCGGATATCTTGAATGTAAAAATCAATCGCCCGCATAATATCGATACCACCGCCTTGGGTGCCGCATTTTTAGCCGGACTCGCAGTCGGTTTTTGGAAAGATCAGTCAGAATTAAGTCGGGTGCGCCGGATCGACCGGGTGTTCACTCCGGAGATGGATGAGCGACAGCGCATGGATTTGTTGGCGGGTTGGGAACACACCGTTCGTCAATGCAAACTGGGATAAAAATATGAAAAACATGTTGATTTTCGGCAATCTTGTATGGCTGTCGATGTTTTCTGCCATTTTAGGCGCAGATGATGTCAAGATTGAGTATCAACGCGGTTACGAAGGAGCTGAATTCATCTACCCCCTTGATGAACAGCCGACTGCGGAATGTCATGCATCGACGCTGGTCGAGACGGCGGAGGGAATCGTCGCAGCCTGGTTCGGCGGCTCGCGGGAAGGAGCACCTGATGTCTGCATTTGGAGCTCCCGCTATAACGGCATTGCCTGGTCACAACCGGAGCAGGTGGCTGACGGCGTCGATGACGACGGTCGGCGTCACCCCTGTTGGAATCCTGTACTCTATCAGCCGCGGGAAGACTTATTAATGCTCTTTTATAAAGTCGGACCCAATCCGCGCGAATGGTGGGGCATGTTGAAGACCTCGACCGATCAAGGCAGAAGTTGGTCACCGGCGGAGCGTCTGCCGAACGGTATTGTCGGACCCGTCAAAAACAAACCAATTCAACTCGGAAGCGGCGCTATCCTCTGCGGCGCGAGCAGCGAAAACAAGGGTTGGGAATCATTCATTCAAATCACTAACGATTTGGGCAAGACGTGGAAATCGATCGGCCCTTTGAATCGACAGAATCAATTTGACGCGATTCAGCCGACACTATTGGTCTACAAGGATGGACGAATTCAGGCGTTGTGTCGTACCAAGCAAGGGTACATTACCGAAGTGTGGTCGAAAGACAGAGGATATTCCTGGACCTATATGGAGCGGAGCAAACTGCCGAATCCCAATTCCGGCATCGATGCCGTTTCGCTGACTGATCACAGGCAACTGCTGGTGTACAATCACAGCAAAAAAGAACGGACACCCTTGGTGGCGGCCATCGGAAATAAAAAAGGGACCAACTGGAAGAGGGTTCTGCGTCTGGAAGAAGAACCAGGAGAATATTCTTACCCGGCAGTGATCCAGGCAAGGGATGGATTGGTGCATGTCTCCTATACATGGAACCGTAAAACCATCAAGCACGTGGTGATCAATCCGGATAAATTATAAAGGTCATTGAGATTGAAAATATTTGTCTGTCTCGCGCGAGGTAAAAGAACCCACGCCCTCATCAAGTCACGGAATCTCAAAGAATTTAATCTCCGTCCCACGCATCAGCGAGGGACGGAGATAGAGGCATTCGCGTTGAGAAGGAGAAAGTAAACTCGACAGCAAATCGCCGAGTCCCGATCGGAATCCCTTCATATCTTCGACGATTTAACTCTACTTTTTCCCCTTCAAGAGACGCACCATGATGATGCCTTCCTCTTTGCGCAGAGAATCAAGTTCTGATTCGGCAACATCACCGTCAATATCAATAATGTTATAGGCGTAATCGCCTTTGTGACGATTGAGCATATTGGCGATATTGATTTTCTTCTCCGCAAATAGAGCGGTCATTTTGCCCACCATGGCCGGAATATTTTTATTGATGATGATGACACGCGCTTTGCTGTTGAATGGTAACTCACAGTCGGGAAAATTGACGCTGTTGCGCAGATTGCCGGATTCAAAGAAATCCTTGATCTGTACCGACGCCATCACCGCACAGTTGTCTTCGGACTCGGGGGTAGAGGCGCCGAGATGAGGTATGCCGATGACATTGTCCATCTGCAACAGCTCCTCATCGGGAAAATCGGTAATATAGCAGGCGACCACACCGTCAGCAATCGCCTGTTTCAGATCCGCATTATTGACTAGGCCATTGCGGGCGAAATTGAGCAGACGAACGCCTTTTTTCATGATCGCAAATTTTTCCTTGTTGATCATCCCTTTGGTCTCATTGGTCTGCGGAGCATGCAGAGTGATATAATCAGCGCGGGCGATCAGATCATCAAGCGAAATTGATTTTTCGACAGCCCGTGATAATCCCCAGGCCCGATCGACAGAGATGAATGGGTCGTAACCTAAAACCTTCATGCCCAAGGCCACCGCATCATTGGCGACGAGAACGCCGATGGCGCCCAGCCCGATGACGCCGAGGGTTTTCCCCTTGACTTCCGGACCCTCAAACTGAGCCTTGCCTTTTTCGACCAGATTGGGCACCTGATCACCTTGACCGATCAATGTCTTTGCCCAGGCAATACCCGGAACGACTTTGCGCGAAGTCAGAAATAATGAACAGAGCACCAGCTCTTTAACGCCATTGGCATTAGCGCCGGGCGTATTGAAAACCACAATGCCTTTTTCGGTGCAGCGGTCGATCGGAATGTTATTCACACCCGCACCCGCACGTGCGACCGCCTTGAGCGACTCCGGCAACTCCATATCCAACATATTAAAGCTTCGTAAAATAATGCCGTCGGGATTGGTGATCTCGGAGGAAATTTCATAATCGGCTCGCGGCAGAACTTCCAGTCCAAGCGGAGAAATCTTGTTGAGTGTTTTAATCTTATACATGGTCGTCTTCCTCTATTTATTGGCCGTCTCGAATTTTTTCATAAATTCCACCAGTTTTTTCACGCCTTCCATGGGCATGGCATTATAGATGCTCGCGCGCATGCCGCCTACCGAGCGGTGGCCTTTCAGCGTGACGAATCCAACGGCTGAAGCTTCCTTGATGAATTTATTATCCGTTTCTTCATTGCCGGTGACAAAGGGCACATTCATGAGGGAACGATCTTTTGGCGCTACTGGTGATTTGAACATGGCCGATTGATCGAGATAATCATACAGAATTTTCGCCTTCTCTTCATTGATCGCCTGCATCGCCGGCAAGCCGCCTTTAGCTTTCAGCCACTCAAACACCAGCTTGGCAATATAAACAGAATAGCACGGCGGCGTGTTATAGAGCGATGATTCTTCCGCCATCGGTTTATAGTCCAACATTGTCGGCGTGATGTCGCGCGCCTTGCCGACCAGGTCTTTGCGAACGATGACGATGGTCACACCGGCGGGACCGATGTTTTTCTGCGCACCCGCGAAAATGAGACCGAACTTGGTCACATCATAAACTTCAGATAGAATGTTGGAGGACATATCCGCCACCAACGGCACAGCGCCGGTTTGCGGCAGTTTGGTGTAACGCGTCCCTTCGATGGTATTGTTGGTGACAATGTAAAAATAATCGGCGTTGGGAGTGAATTTCGCCGGATCGAGTTCGGGAATATAGCTAAAATTTTTATCCTCCGACGAGGCAATGACATTGCCTTTGCCGTATTTCTTGACTTCACTGATCGCCTTTTTCGACCAGGCGCCGGTATGGACGTAATCTGCAACACCGCTGCCGTTGAGCAGGTTGAGCGGCACAGCGGCGAACTGTGTGGAGGCGCCGCCCTGCAGAAAGAGTACATAATAGGTATCGGGGATGTTCATCAGCTCGCGCAACAGCATTTCAGCGTCTTTATGAATGGCTTCATAAGTTTTGCCACGGT
>RPQV01000029.1 GCA_003818595.1 Calditrichota bacterium | reverse complement strand
TGTTCCAATCCGGTGAAGCACGATGTTATACAATATTACTAAAAATATGTTGTCTATTCGATCATATAGACTATTTGCTTTTTATATTCTACATAATTCAACAATCTATCGACTATTTTAAATTTCGCAAATTTGTTTGAAAATACAAGAAATTATGTTGAGAGGAAATTTATGAATTTTTCAATATCCTTTTTGGATCGGACCATAACGAAGTGGTTGTGCGGTGGCCGCGGTAAAGCGAAACCCAAACTTCAAATAGTGAACAAACCCAGCAGTCATCCGCACCAACCACGGGTTAGCATTTTAATCAAGGAATTCACTGCAGAATTCTTGCGGCTTAACCACTCGAATTCCCTGATAACCAGATAATTTCAGCAGATGTTTATCACCACGTACTATATATCTTACTTGGTTAGAGGTTGCACAAGCAATAAATTTGTCATCATCTGGGTCTTCGCAAACTTGTTCAGGTAAAACATATGATTGTGAGAATTCCGAATATATTGCAATCAGTTTTAGGATCTCCGATATGTCAACTCCAGGATACTTTTTGAGATTACTTCTGCAACGCGAGAATATTCGTCATAAATTTCCGGTGAGATGATGAATTGAATTTTTTTGTTTTTTCCAAGCTTGCAGGATACGGTGGGAAGGACCTCGGAAAAAAATCCCTGATATAAGCACATTTGTATCAAGAACGATTCTCAACTACTTTTCCTGGCCAGAGCAATGGCCTCTTTAAGATGGGATTCTTTTAATCCAACCTTTTTAGCCTGTTCTTGGGCTTTATTAAGCAAGTTGTCGAAATCAGAAATAGACGGTGCAGAGATTGATTTGAGAATAACGACATCTTTATCTCCGACAACCACGAATTGTGAGCCGGTTTTTAGACCCAGTCGTTTTCGAATATTTTCCGGAATAACAACTTGTCCCTTTGATGACATTTTTGTTGTTTCAACCAACGACATAAAACCTCCATAATCGCTATCTTACCAGTAAGATGATACGATTTTGGATTATCAAAAGCAAGACTAATTTCGAAAATGCTAACATATTACTTATTAGTTTCTACCTTTTTCTGAATATGAATTGTAAAAATATTGTTACAAAGTATTATGATTACTCAGAATATATGGAAATATTTCAAAAGATGAAGTGAATAAAATACTTGCTCATTTAACCGGACGTGATCATCTCGCCGTATCTCTCCTTTACGGCGCTGGATTACGGCTGCGTGATGGGTCATAAAAACGTTCAGACGACCATGATTTATACCCATGTCATGAATCGGGGTGGATTGGGGGTCAAGAGCCCGCTCGATCATTGATGATTAATAAAATTTTGGCCACATATCTTTTCGTTTACGATATTCATATTCATGCCTGTCACCACACTCTAAACCACCGCTTTTGGCTGCTGAATTCTTATTTTCCTCCAAATATGACTTGACTTTTTATCCTGCCCTCTTTACTTTAACGTTAACTTTAACCAGAAAGCTTTCAGCCGAAAGTTCTTTTTATCAAGCCGAATCCAATCCATGCCCGTCACCCAAAAACAAATCGCGCAAAAACTGAACGTCTCGGTAATGACGGTCTCGAAAGCGTTAAAGGGACATCCGGACATCAGCGCCAAAATGCGTGAACGGGTGGAGAAAACCGCGGCGGAGATGAACTATACCGTCAACGTGCAGGCGCGCAACCTGGCGCAGAAGAGGACGCAGACCATCGGCGTGGTCTTTCCCGATATATCCGAACCTTTTTACGCTGAAATTCTGCGGGGAATCGAATCGGTCTGCCGCAAGCAATACTACAACATTCTGCTCGCTGACTCGGACAATGACCCCAGGCTGGAAGAGAAGGCGCTGCAGACGCTGACGGAAAAACGCGTCGACGGACTGATCATCGCACCGACGGAGAAAGATCAGGAATATATCGCCTGGCTGAGCAGGCTCACCATCCCCTACATCTTGATTAATTGCTATTCGGCACGACTCGCTTGCGACTCGATCTATGTCGACCGAGGCTACGGCGCATTTCTGTCTGTCACTCATCTGTTGAAAAAGGGTTGCCAGGAGGTCTATTTCTTTTATACCTTCCCGCACATGGAACAATCGCAAGCCAGCATTCAGGGATGCATCAAGGCGTTTGAGGAACTGAAAAAGCCCCGCTCCCATCTCCACCTGATCGAGTGTCCGCAGCGCGACCTGGAGCTGTTCTACCTCATGACCAAAGAACAGCTCCATTTCACCGGCCGCAAAATCGGCCTCTTTATCTGGGACGATGAAATGGCCATCGGCTGCTGCCGCGCCATCCATGAGCTGCATCTTTCGATTCCGGATCAGGTCGCGATCATCGGCTTTGACGACATCAAAATCACCCCCTACCTCCATCCCGCCCTGACCACCATCCATTACCCCAAAGTCGAGATGGGACAGTCCAGTGCGCAGCGCCTCATCCATCGTCTGACTCATCCCGACGATGAATCGGTGCAGAAAACCGCATTGAGTCTGCAATTGGTGGAACGAGAATCAACCTGAAATCAAATGGATCTGATGAATATGAAAAAACAAAACCGGATTTTGTTCGCACTTTTCGTACTGCTTGCATTTCAAATATTGCATATGACGAATTCATGGGGACAATATATGTCGACACCCGAAAAACAAACGCCGTTTCTCTGGCCGGACGGTAAAAAATGCGCGGTCAGCCTGACCTTCGACGACGCCCGACTGAGTCAAACCGACGTCGGCATCCCGCTGCTCGACCGTTACGGAATCAAAGCCACTTTTTATATTTCGCCGGACAATCTCCAGCAGCGGGTGGAACAATGGCGCAGCGCAGCAGTGAACGGCCACGAGATCGGCAATCATACCATGACGCATCCGTGCACGGGCAACTATGCCTTTTCACGACAAAACGCCCTGGAGGATTATTCCCTCTCCGATATCAAACAGGAAATACGGCAGGCCAACGATTTCATTCACAACCTGCTGGGAATTAAGCCGACCTCATTCGCCTATCCCTGCGGGCAAAAATATGTCGGCAGGGGCAAAAAGGTCAAGAGTTACGTGCCGTTGATTGCCAAATATTTCACCACCGGTCGCGGCTGGCTGGGCGAAGCCGCCAATGATCCCTATCTCTGCGACATGGCGCAGCTGCTCGCCATCGAAAGCGACGGCAAATCGTTCGTACAGTTGCAGACCCTTGTTGATCAAGCCGCGGCCGAGGGTCGCTGGCTTATTCTCGCCGGACATGAGATGAATGAATCCGGCACTCAGACGACGCGGATCGATGCACTTGAGGAATTATGCCGCTATTTTTCAAGTTCGGGCCAGTATATTTGGGTGACCACGGTGAAAGAAGCGGCCGAGTACATTTCAATGAATCGCTGACCCATCAAAACTTAACGAATACGAGGCAGTTATGAAATTATGCGGCTGTTGTTTGTTGCTCGCATTGCTCTTCTCCCTCTTTTCCCTCCATGCCGCAGAGCCGGACTATAAAAATCCCGACCTGCCCATTCCCGCCCGCGTCAATGACCTGATCCAACGCATGACCCTCGCCGAAAAAATCGGTCAGATGAACATGCCCTGCGTCTACGAAGGGGGCTTGGGCGAAACCGACGAAGAGAAAATGCAGGGTGTGCGCGAATTCGTTCGCGGCGCCCAACTATCGGGACTCGGACCCGGCGGCGGTTTCTTCACCTTGCCCAACACCATCCTCCACCACGGCACCGAACAGCAGGTCACATTCATCAATGAACTGCAGAAAATGGCCATTGAAAAGACGCGTCTGGGCATCCCGCTGTTGATGACCGAAGAGGGAACTCATGGACTGATGTGTTCCGGCGGCACGATTTTCCCCGAAGGCCCGGCCTTGGGCAGCACCTGGAATCTCGATCTCATCCGCCGTATTTACAGCGCGACGGCGCGGGAAGCGCGCGCCATCGGCATTCATCAGCTCTTCACTCTGGTCGTCGAGCCCATTCGCGATCCCCGCCTGGGACGCAACCAGGAAGCCTACAGCGAAGATCCCTTTTTATGCGCCCGCTACGCCGAGACCATCGTCAATGCCATTCAGGGACAGGACATCTCCGCAGCCGACAAGTGCGTGGCCGGATTGTGCCATTATCCGGGTCAGAGCGAACCGCTGAGCGGACTGGAGCGCGGCGCCATGGAGATTTCCGAACGCAAGCTGCGCCAAGTCTTTCTGCCTCCCTGGGAAGCGGGCATCCATGCTGCCGGCGCTCTCGGCGTCATGGCTACCTATCCGACCATCGACGGCGTGCCGACGCACGCTTCGCCGTGGATTCTGACCACGCTGCTGCGGGGCGAGCTCGGTTTCGAAGGCCTGGTGCTGAGCGAAGGCGGCGGCATCTCCACGATCATCTATAATGGTTTGGCGACGGACATGAAACAGGCGGGACAACTGGCGTTGAAAGCCGGCGTCGATGTCGGCATTTCCTACGAATCGGGATATATGCTCGATTTGATCGCATCGGTGCAGGAAGGCGCCGTTGAAGAAAAGCTGATCGATCGCGCGGTGCGCCGGATTCTCACTCAAAAATTCAAATTGGGATTGTTCGAAAAGCCCTATGTCGACCTTGACCGCGCCATCGGTATAGTTCATCGACTTGAACATCAGGACTTGGCACTGCAGGCGGCGCGCGAGGGTATCGTGCTGTTGAAAAATGAAGGAAATCTCCTGCCGCTGCAGCTGGATCAATTGAAAACCATCGCCGTGATTGGTCCCAATGCCGATGATGCCAAAAATCAACTGGGCGACTATACCGCCATCAATGTCCTACAGCCGGTGATCACGGTGAAAGAAGCGTTGAATCGCCTCGTCGGTGAGGATCGAGTGATTTATGTTCAAGGCTGCGAGGTCACCGGTCAGCAACGGGATGAGATCGCGCGGGCACGCGAAGCGGCACAGCAGGCGGATGCGGCCATCGTCGTTCTCGGAGAAAACGAATGGCGGGCGTACGATGCAGAGGGCAAGAGAACCGGAACCGTGGGCGAGGCGTTTGATGCCGCCACCCTGGAATTGACCGGCATGCAGGAAGAACTGGTGCAGGCGGTGGCATCCACGCAAAAACCCACCGTCGTGGTGCTGATCAACGGCCGACCATTGGCCATTCGCTGGATCGCCGAACATATTCCGGCGGTTATCGAAGCCTGGATTCCCGGCGAAAAAGGCGGAGTCGCCATTGCCGAGGTGTTGTTCGGCCTGGTCAATCCCAGCGGTAAATTGCCGGTGACCGTTCCCCGACACACGGGTCAATTGCCGGTGTATTATAACCATCCGAAATCAAAGCAATATTGGCTGGATCACGGATGGGGAATTCGCTATGTCGACATGGACAAGACGCCGCTTTTCCCCTTTGGCCACGGCCTGTCATACACAACGTTTCATTATAGCCGTCTGACCAAAAGCAGCGAGCGCATCGGCCACGCCGGTTCGATGATTGTGAGTGTGGACATCGAGAACCTCGGCAAGCGGCCGGGACAGGAGACGGTGCAGCTCTATATTGAGGATGTCCTCGCCTCTGTCAGCACGCCGGTGTTGGAGCTGCGGGGATTTGAGAAAATCGAGCTCGCTCCGGGCGAGAAGAAAACCGTCACTTTCACCCTCAAAGCGGAACATTTGGCGATCTACGACCGCAACATGGAACGGGTGGTCGAACCCGGCGAATTCAAGATCAAAATCGGCGCTTCCAGCGCTGATATCCGGCTCTACGATCATTTTTTTGTTCAATAGACTAAAATATACAAGGCAAAAAGCTGTTTGATTATAGCGTGGAAACTCATCCTGCATCGCCCCCTTCGACTTCGCTCAGGGAACGAGATGAATGAAAGTAGTAAGAGCCTGTTGCTTGGCTCCCTTCGACTTCGCTCAGGGAACGAGATGGTTGAAAGTAGTAAGAGCCTGTTGCTTGGCTCCCTTCGACTTCGCTCAGGGAACGAGATGGTTGAGCGGAGTCAAAGCCTGTAGGCTGAACGGAGTCAAAACCCGTGAGAGTGATTTTTATACCGTCCATCATATCGGAAAGAGTATGAAACTAAACCTGCTGGAAATCGGCACCTTTATCCTCTATTTGGCCGCGGTGATTTTCGTCGGCTTTAGCGCCGGACGCAAGGGCAAGCAGAGCACCTCCGACTTTTTCCTGGCCGGACGCCGCCTGCCCTGGTTCGTCATCGGCTTTTCGCTCATTGCTTCGAGCATCAGCTCCGAGCAATTCATCGGTGAAGTCGGTTGGGCTTATCGTTACGGCATGGCGGTCAGCAATTGGGAGTGGCTGGTGTGGCCGGCGCAGGGATTATTGCTGTTCTTTTTCCTGCCGGTCTATCTGCACAACAAGATTTTCACCATCCCCGAATATCTCACCCGCCGCTTCGGCCGCCTCGCCGGCAGCACCTTTGCGCTCGTCTGCATGGCGCAATACCTGGTCATCAACCTGCCGCTCGTCCTCTATTCCGGCGCTTTTGTGCTCAATAAAATCTTTAACATGAATATGGTTCTGGCAATCTGGATATTGGTGCTCGCCGCCGGTTCCTACACCATCTTCGGCGGCATGAGCGCCGTGGCCTGGGTGGATCTGCTCAACGGCCTCATTCTCATCATCGGCGGTCTCGCCGTCTTTATCATCGGCGTTTTCGCCGTCGACGGCGGTCTTCCGGCCGTAATCGGCAGCGGCGAACGAGCGCACCTGATGCTGCCGGCCGATCATCCCGAACTGCCGTGGACGGGCATGTTGGCGGTCGCCCTGGTGATGAGCGGTTATTATTATTCCACCAACCAATTCATGACCCAGCGCTGTCTGAGCGCCAGATCGGTCTGGGACGGCAAAATGGGCGTCATCCTCGCGGGATTTCTGGCGATTCCCCTCGCCTTGAGCGTCACCTGGCCGGGGATGATCGCCTATGCCTTGAATCCTCACCTGGCCGAAGCAGATACGGCCTATCCCTATTTGATCAGCACCCTCATTCCCGTCGGATTCCGCGGATTGGTTTTCGCCATGTTGATCGGCGCCATCATGTCCACTCTCGATTCGCTGGTCAATTCAACCTCCTCCCTGCTCACCCTGGATATTTATAAAGGACATATCAACAAGCAGGCTTCCGACCGTCATCTGGTCATCTTTGCGCAAATCAGCGGCGGATTCATACTGCTGTTCAGCGCTTTGTGGGCGCCCATGGTCGGCCGATTCAGCTCCATTTTTGCCTATGCGCAGGAGTGCTGGGCGCTGATGCTGGCGCCGGTGATGGCTGTTTTTGTTCTGGCGATCTTTTGGAAAAGGATGAGTCGACGCGCAGCCATCTCGGTTCTCTTTTTCGCCTTTCCGATGCTGCTGATTGTATTTTTGAGGCAGTTCACCGGCATTATGGCGCACATCAACATCTTTAACCTCTCGGCGCTGATTTTCCTGATCTCGCTTTTATTGGCCGTCTGCATGAGCCTGCTCAGACCCGATCCAGAAAACAACATCGATAGCAACACCTTGTGGCATCCCGATCTGCTCAAGTTGCCCGCAGCAGAGCGAGTCGGACGCTTCCCCTGGTGGAAGAGCATCGAATTCTGGTTTGCCGCCCTGGTGCTGACTTTTGCCGTCATCTATGCTGTCTGGTGGTAGGCTGCAGATTTTGAGCAGAAACATTCTGCAAACAGATATCACGATTTTCCCATGGAGTTTGTTGTTGCACAATCGAACCCATTGTCAATTGATAACGTTCAACCAATCGTGCATTAAGGACGTCCCCTCGAGGAGGAGCGATGAAACACATATTCTTGATTTTTCTGGTCATTGGCCAGGTATTACCGGCGAAAGGAGTGACCGCGATGCGGCTTGAATGGCAGGTGGGGCATCATCAGACGCTCAATGATTCGCCGCGCGAGTGGATGCCGGCAACCGTGCCGGGCGCTGTGCAGTTGGACTATGCCGCTTTCAACCAACTCGCCCCCTATTGGTACGGCGATCACTGGCGCGATTATGAATGGATGGAAAATGTCTACTGGAGTTACCGCTGCTCCTTTGCCGCGCCGCAAATCGATGAGGGCGAACGGCTCTATTTCTTCTCCCAGGGCATTGATTATCAGTTTATCATCACCTTCAACGGCCACCAGATGCTGGAGCAGGAAGGGATGTTCACGCCGGTGCGGCTCGACCTCACGGCCTGGCTTCAATCCGACAATACCCTGCAGGTGACTATTTTCCCGGCGCCCAAGTCACGGCAGACGCCCGTTGACCGCTCGCAGGCGGATCAGAGCGTCAAACCAGCGGTCTCCTACGGTTGGGACTGGCACCCGCGACTCATTCCGCTGGGCATATGGGACGATACTGGCATCGAAATTGGGCGATCAATACAATATCAAAATATCCAAATCGACTATGAGTTGAACGACGATCTCACAGCCGCGGACCTGACCCTGGAGATGGATTTGCCACCTTCAAATGCAACCCATTATCAATGGCAGCTCTACCATCCTGATGGTGATCAGGTTTTTGAGCAGAGCAGCTCCATCGAGCAGTCACATCTTTGCCTGAAACATAAAGTGACGCCCGTTTCATTGTGGTGGCCGCATGATCAGGGAACACCGGCGCTCTATACCTCGGTTTTCACGATTTACCGTGCGCAAGAGCGTCTCGCAGAATATCGTCAGCGCATCGGTTTTCGAAGCGTCAGACTGGTGATGAATGCAGGCGCCTGGGATGAACCGCGCTCCTTCCCCATGACCCGAAGCGTTCCTCCCATTCAGATCGAGATCAACGGTCGGCACATTTTCGCCAAAGGCAGCAATTGGGTGCCGCCGGAGATTTTCCCGGGCATCATCACCCGCAACCATTATGAGACCCTGCTGAACCTGGCGGTCGAGGCTCATTTCAACATCCTGCGTCTCTGGGGCGGCGGCATCGTCAATAAACAGGCCTTTTTCGATCTCTGCGATGAGAAAGGAGTGTTACTGTGGCAGGACTTTCCCCTGGCATGCAACGATTACCGAGGCACACCCCACTATCTCAGCGTGCTCGAACAGGAAGCGGGATCCATCATCCGCAAACTCAAACCGCATCCCTCGCTGGTGTTGTGGTGCGGCGGCAATGAGTTGTTCAACGCCTGGTCCGGCATGACCGATCAATCGTCGGCGCTGCGCCTGCTCAATGCTCTCTGTTATCACCTCGATCCGCAACGGCCCTTTATCATGACCTCGCCGCAGATGGGCATAGGTCACGGGAATTATGTTTTCCGCGATCTCGACAGCGGTGAAGAGGTGTTTCAGCTGATGAAACGCGCCCGTCAGACGGCGTATACCGAATTCGGCGTTCCCAGTCCGTCACCCGTCGCGCTCTTGAAAACCTTCATTCCCCCGGAACATCGCTGGCCGCCCCGGCCCGACACTGTCTGGCAAAGTCATCATGCCTTCGCCGCCTGGAAGGGAGAGACCTGGCTTGTTCCTTCAACCATTGAACATTATTTCGGCAAACAGGAGACGCTGGAACAGTTGGTCGCCAACGGCCAGCTGCTGCAATCGGAGGGTTATAAATGCATTTACGAATCAGCCCGGCGACAGAAACCCTATTGTTCCATGGCCTTGAATTGGTGCTATAACGAGCCGTGGCCGACGGCGGCCAACAACAGCCTGATCAACTGGCCGCACGATCCCAAGCCGGCCTTTTACGCCGTCCAATCATCCTGCAGACCGATCCTGGCCAGCGCCCGTTTCGATAAATTTATCTGGCACGAAGGAGAAAATTTCACCACCGATATCTGGCTTTTGAATGACTCTCATGAACCGGTCACAGACGCCAAAGTGGTGGTGCGGTTGGTCGGCGACACAATAGTTGAATCTCAGGAATGCACCTTAAGCGCTGCTGAGGCGAACAGCAATGTCGTTGGTCCGACATTGCAGTGGAAGCTCCCCGGATGGCAGAGCGACCGTTTTCAGCTGTTGCTCGAGGTTGAAGGGCATCCCGAGTGGAATTCAACCTATACCCTGCTCTATCGACGAACCAAGAGCCAATAATAAGAGTGAATCATGATCAATAACATTCAGGCAATCATTTTTGACATGGATGGCGTCTTTGTCAATACCGAGCCCCTGGTTTTCACTGTGTTCCGTCGGGTGTTCGATCCCCTGGGGATTTCACTGTCCGATGAGTATCAATACAAATTCATCGGCATCCCGTTCAGTCGCAACCTGCAGGACATTCGCACCGACTGGGGGATCGATTTTGATGACGACCTCATCCGGCAGACCTTTGACCGCGATTATGAAGAGACGCTGGAAAACAGCCGACTCGATCCGCAATCTGGAATTTTAGAGATCATCACATTTGGGCGGCAACATCACATGAAATTCGGATTATGCACCACTTCCACCCGCCATCATGTTCAGGCCGTTTTCAGGCGGATTCATGCAGGCGGATTGCCGGATCCGTATGCAGCATTTGATGCGATCATCAGCGGCGATCAAGTCAGGCACAAAAAACCGCATCCGGAACCCTATCTGGCTATCGCCGAAAAACTTGCCCTCCCCACTCACCAGTGCCTGGTGATCGAAGACTCAATTTCCGGAATTCAATCCGCCAAGTCGGCGGGATGCCGGTGCGTCGGATTGCGCCATCCCTATAACCGACATATCGATTTTTCAGCAGCGGATGGTCAGGTGGAATCCCTTTGGGAAATTCTGCCCCTGCTCGAACAGGGTGCATTCACCGAATCAACATTGCCCAAGGAGGTATGAGATGCCGGGACCCGGACATGAGATGATCGGCAAAGAAGAACTGGCCGAGCTTTTGGACGTGATGAACTCGGGGTATCTTTTTCGTTACGGAAGCCTTCACGACCAGGCCTTCAAACGAAAAGTCTATTCACTCGAACGCGAATTCGAGGCCTACAGCGGTGCCAATCATGCATTGGCGCTGACATCGGGAAGCGCCGCCTTGATCGTGGCGCTGAAAGCACTTGACATTCAGCCCGGGGACGAAATCATCGTACCGGCCTATACTTTTATTGCCTCCTACAGCGCGATCATCTTTTGCGGCGGCACCCCGGTATTGGCCGAGATCGATGACAGTCTGACCATCGATCCGGAGGACATTGAAAAACGCATCACAGCCAAAACCAGGGCTATCATGCCGGTGCATATGCTGGGCAACGCCTGCGATATGGATGCGATTATGGAAATTGCCAAACGACATGGACTGATTGTCATTGAAGACGCCTGTCAGGCGAACGGCGGTTCCTACAAAGGGCAAAAGCTCGGCGCTATCGGGGATATCGGTACTTTTTCACTCAATATCTTTAAAACCATTACCTCAGGCGACGGCGGCATCTTGATCACCGACGAAGAGGATATCTACACCCGAGCCTTTGCCGTTCATGATCAGGGACACCTGCCCAACCGCACCGGCGTCGAGGTCGGCAGCCGCAGCATCCTCGGCATGAATTTCCGCATGAACGAACTGACCGGCGCTGTGGCTCTGGCACAGTTGCGCAGGCTCGACGGCATCATTCAGATACTCAGGCAGAAGAAAGCGCAGCTGAAATCCCTGCTGCAGGGAATCCCGGCCATCGGCTTTCGCCGATTGAACGATCCTGCCGGTGATTGCGCGACACTGTGCACCCTGCTGCTCTCCTCGGCCGCCCAAGCTGCCGGGGTTGCGCAACAGCTCGCCACCACGACTGTCGACAACAGCGGCTGGCATGTGTACGCCAATATGGAACATTTCAATCGTTGGTTGAAAGAACAGGGCATGCCTCACGGCAAGGGCGCCTTTCCGCGCACCGATGACACACTCAGCCGCGCGATCAATCTCAGCGTCGGCGTCGTCGATGCCGGATTGGGAGCCGGATTCGGGATCAACATTCACTCTGATGAAGCAGAGATCGAGCAAATTGCCGCGAAAATTGCCAAAGCGTTTACAGAATAAGAGCGGATGATGAAAAATCTTTCGCGCAGACAAATCCTGCAGGAACCCCGTTTTCTAAAATACGAATCGCCGACGCGTGGGATATGGATCAATAAATCATAAAAAAGCCTCAACGAATTGAGGCTTGATGATCGAGCGGGAGACGAGACTTGAACTCGCGACCCCAACCTTGGCAAGGTTGTGTTCTACCACTGAACTACTCCCGCCTGATAGTGCGTCAACAAAAATAAACTTTTTTGAAAAAAATGCAAGCTTTTTTTCTTTGCGTCTTTGCGTCTTTGCGTGGAATTACTTATTTCTGACTCACGCAAAGACGCAAAGAACGCAAAGTCTGACCTTGCACAAGACATCATTTGACGAGCACAATTTTCCGGCTCAGCTGAATCGGGTGATCGCTGTTGTTGAGAATCTGCAGGCGATAAAAATAGATCCCGCTGGGTACAATGTGCTGTTGGGCGTTCATTCCGTCCCACATGATCTTGTGCACTCCCGGCTGAAAAGATCCTTGCGCCAAGGTGTTGATCAATTGGCCCTGCATGTTATAAACGTCCAGTCGAATCTCGGCTTCATGCGACAGGCTGATGGGGATGGTGGTGCTCATGTTGAAGGGATTCGGATAGGCATCCAGAAGCTCAAATTCCTTGACGACGCCGCTGAAATCAATTTCTTTGGCTTTGACCGAACTGGCCGATGTGTCGATGATGCGAATATCATCGATATAATAGGTCGTGGTGTTGTTGCCGATATTGAAGCGGATATAATTCGTCGGATCCGTCCGTGAAGCGACGAATTCAAAAGGCCCGTACAAATCGGCGCCGTCAATCGGAACCTCTGTACCGAACTGAACCGTCCAAGGATCCTGATTCTCCTGCATGGAAACGTCGATCGTTTTCTGGACATCCGAATCAGCCAGAAAGGAAATGAGGTACACATGGCCCGAGTCGACGGGAACGGGTTGCTGAAATTGCACATGCCAGTTGGCTGATCCGCCGGATGTAATTTCCACCATGAGATAGTTCAGGTCATCGAAATAGGTATCTTCGATGATGCTGGCCGTGGCTGCGGCGCCTGACCCGGAATTGACATTCAGAGTCCAGGGAGCGAGGGCGGCACAGTCGAAACTGCCATTGGAGATTTTTTCTCCGGCTGAAACTGATCCGGCCTTGACGATGATTGCTTCCGACCATGCTTCGGTGCCTTCCACGCTCTTCAACAAGGCCTGAAATTCATAGCGTCCCCGCTGAATATTTTTAAAGGTGTATTCCCACGGTGCTTTCCTCACCAGGCCTTTATAGGCGCCATTGCTGTAAAACCGCACCTCTTTGATCGTCTCAGTGGTGGTGGTGATCTCAAACGGAATCACCAAATCATTGCAGGGGGAAACAACATCCCCATTCTTGGGACTGGTGATGGTGATCGTCATTTGAGCCTGGGATGCTGAAACAAACAGCAATCCAAGCAGTGCAATCATGCAAACTTGTAACAAAAGTTTATTCATTACTCTCTCCTTTATAGAAGGTTAATTGGGATTCAATTGGACAATAGTGAAAGATAATAAAATAATGAAAACAATAAAGAGATTTTTTCAAGTTTACTGAATTTTTATAAAAATTCGAAATTCAATAAATATCGCTCGTTCACACAAAACGTTTCGTTGGCAAATTGTAAACAATAATCAATATGGATTATACCTATCCTTCTGGTGTTTTATTCATTTTGTCATTTGCAAAGCCATTTGCGCATCAGAAACCAAAATGAAATCGGAATATCTCCCTTGAAATGCCAGACATAAAAGACATAGGAACAAGTGACACTCATGATAATCATCTCGCCTCCATCTTCAAAAGTGATAAAATATCACTGCCCGAGATAAAAAACAGAACAATATGCAGCATATCGATCAAAACGCCGAAAAAGGCCATCATGGCTATCAGGAGACACAAATCCATGGTAATCTGTTTGGTGAGACGAGAACATTTGCGCAAGGCAGGCAATAAGAAGATCAGGAAGATCAACAGAACACCGGAAGAAACGATCAATTCACCATAATCCTGCATGCGCAGATGCAGAAACGATCCCTCACCCAACGATGAGGCGATCGCCGCCCCCCATGTTTCATGCAGCATGAAAGAATCGTCCCCTAATAGATAAATGAACAAAAAGGACCAAACAAGGAAAGCTCCTCTGCGGGTGCGGACAAAAAGGAGAACCAGCAGACCGGCTATCCAAAATTCCTTGATATACTGAAAGACTTCAGCATATCCGCGATCGCTCTCGATCGCCATGCGGACACCGGCAAGCCGGGGTGTGTATTTTAATAAAAGATGGAAGAGAAAAAAGGTCAGATCCGCGCTGATGAGCAGCATCAAAAAACTCAGGGCGCCCTTTTGATTGATTTCCCGGAAGGTGCTTCTAGCGATTTCCTTGTGAACCTTGATGCCACGCGTCACCT
>RPQV01000028.1 GCA_003818595.1 Calditrichota bacterium | reverse complement strand
CTGGTGAATTATAACTCTTATCTGCAACCTGCTGAAATATTGCTTCGCACCTCTGGTGATCTGCAACTGATTCGAAAACCGCAATCGCTTGAACAGATGGTCGCGAACGAATTACCGTTATGAATACAGCAGGCCATGGAGACCCATTAATTAAAAAATGAGGAAGAACTTCCCTTGTATCACGGTTTGATGCGGGGAGTTGGGTGAATAAAGGCGATAAAAATAGAGTCCCGATGGCGCCCGCAGTCCTGCGGGAAGGTCTCCATCCCATCGAAACGTGATTTCCGGGGGAGATGCAAAGGCTGTTTCCTTTTTGACGACTTGGCCGAGTGAATTGTAAATGACTATTTCGACTTTCCCTTCACCCTGAACCGGAAATGAAAAGTGGGTCAAACCATGAGCCGGATTGGGCGTTACTCGGCCGAGGGCGTTCATGGGTTGTGCGCAAGTGACCTCAATTTCCCGCCAGGAGGATGTGCCATCGGTATCCAGCTGATTGATGCGATAGACAAAGAGACCGGCATGAGGTGGACTATCATTAAATACATAGTGATGTGATTCTGCGGTGGTGCCCTGTCCCTTGATAAAGCCGACGCGGGAGGGCAATTGATGATCTGTCGAGCGATATATTTCAAAACCCAGGTTATTGGATTCAGAACAAGTGGTCCAACTCAAGCGGACTGTCTGAGCGTCCACATGTGCCTCGATGTTTCCCCATTCGACCGGCGTTCCGGAGCTTACCCAATCGGCTGAAGCCAAATAAAAAACAATGTCTTGATCGAATTGAGGAGTATAGAAACGGTATCTGTTCGATTTTGTGATCTCGATCAGCTGGCGGCTGCTGATCCATGAACCGGTTTTGGGATCGAAAAATTGATAAAAAAAGCTTCCTGCTCCTAGAGATGTTTCGAAAGAACACTTGGAATCATCCTGCTGCGTATACAAATAAGTGACGATCTCCCGAGATTCGTTTCGACATTCCCAGCCGTTCGCGCCGGACACAGTCAGTTGATTTGAGGGTTCCAAGCTGTTGAGATCAACCAAATTTGAGGTAAAGTGGGCAAAATAAGAGTGGTAGGTAGTAATGCCATCCGGAACAGAACGGATGTCAGACCAGTGATCCTCGGAAATACCTGCGCTTCCCAGGGTCAATGCCGACCAAAACATGGCGCGAAACCATGAATTCCGCTCTTCTATGGAAAAATCATGGTTGGCATCGTTGTCCCAGGGACCTATTTCGTTCCATATATAGGGCTTATCATACTCGAAATAATAAGGGCTGAACCGCTTGTCATTTTTCACCGCCCACTGCATAAAATCCCATTGATCCGGCCAGCATTTATACTTGAGGTGAGCGTGGACAACATCCAATTGATAGGGTGCAGTGTACATTTCCGACGCTCCGATCAACAGTTGGTAGGGATCGTTCGACCTGAAAAAGTCGCGATAGAATTGTGTGGCCGGCGCTGCAGATGTTTTCAACTTTTCAGCTTCATTCCATAATTCCCACAAAATGTTGGGAAATGCAGCATAGCGATTGATGAGATATTGGAGATAAAATTCGGTCTCAACACGGTAGGAGTCTTCGTCCCATGGTTCGAGGAGCAGCCAGTCACAATTTTCTGGAGTGGGAAGCGCCCAATCTACTCCCTCTTTTCTTTTTCCCCAAGTATCAAATAAATTGACCTGAAGATTGATGCCGTTTTCCATGGCTGCTGAGACGATCTCATCCATTGCTTGGAAAAATTCCAGATTCATTTCCTCCAAGTTATATAACAGCGGGAGGACCTGAACTTTAAAAACAGCCCCATTGAGTCCCATTGCGGATATGTTTTCAAAATAGTTACGACAATAGGTGATATATTCCCAAGTCGGAAGACGTTCAGGGTAACTCGTCTCTTCCAGATCATCAGTACCAAACGGCCGCATGATATTCAAATACTTGCCGCCATGCCAAAATAGCGGGACGCCGTCTTCATAGTGTAATTTGCGAGGATGTTTAGGATCAATATAAATGTGGCCATGAATCTTGGGATTCGTTGGAGCAGAACAAACAAAGGAACTTTTTCCTGTTTGACCATTCAAAAGCCATTCCACCGACCATGTACCCGACTTGTTCGGCATAAAACGAATTTTCCAGACATTATCGCCGTCATAAAATCCATGAATGGTTGTCGTGTTGCCCTTGGGAGAAATGAATTTAGCTGTGACGGGCACATTAAAGGGCGTCGGCAAAGAAACCTGGCTTTTGAGAGAGAGTTCGAATACTTGATACTGAGGCACTTGAGCAGAGGATTGAGTAACTTGGATTGAAGCATGGATGCCTGAAAAGAGGAGAAGCATGATAAGAAAATAGGTTTTGAACATTCCAAAATCCTCGGTTGCCTGATCTATGAAGATGCAAATCGTGCAGCGGCTATTAAAATCGATTGATGTTTATCAAGGGGGGTTAATGCAAATGAAATGCCGGCTGGGAATCGGGCAGGATACGTTGGAATGCAGTATGGCGGAAGTTCGATGATTTTAACTATAGATAAATTAGTTAGTTATATCTAGGTCAAAATGAGAGGTTCAGGGAAGACTCTTTTGATTGATTAATCGAACGAGTTCGACTGCTTTATATTGTTTTTTTCTGATACGCTGTTTCACATTCTCATCCGGAACGATTTCCAGAACTTTATTCGCATGAAACATGGCGTCTGAATCATTTCCCAGCTCATGATGGCATTCAGCCAGCTTGTAATGAAGCACAATTTCGTTATAGTGGTTATTGTATTTCTCTGCAGTGACTGAATATAAGAGTTTGGAGAACGTTTTTTCTGCCCGTTCGAATTGACGATCGTGAAATGAGGCTTCACCTTCCAGCCATAAAAAGAAACGGCTTTCAGGAAATTTCAAGAGGCCGTTTTCGGCACATCTCACCGCTTTTTTAAATTGTTTTTCTTGAATATATATCCATCCCAGGTTGGACATGGCTGCCCATTTTGAATAGGTCGATTGATGATAGACTTTTTCAAGCAGATGAATCCCCTGAGCTCTTTGATCGCTGAAGAAAGGCAACCAGGCAAAGTGTCTGGTCAGATAACTGCGCCAATATTGATAAGCGCCAATTGCCAATAATGCGTCACAGTATGAACTGTCGCGTTCGAGCACTTTCTCCAAGTTGTTGATGGCGGTGATTGCAGTTCGAATGCTGGTCAGATATTTTTTTTCATGCGCCAATTGAAAACTGGCGTAAGATAATCCTGCAGCTTTGAAATAAAGTACGCGATTGTCCTGCGCATTCAAGCGCAGCAGGGAATCGCACAAAAGCGTCAGGGAATTGATCTCCTGGTTGAAATTTTCCCGCCAGTGGTCACTTTCAAAGTCCATCATCATGGTTTGATAGATTCCTGCTTTATACAAATGGGGTGCTGGATCGCCAGGATTTTGAGCTTGCTGATCTTCAAAGATGGCGAGGGCTTTATCATAGTCCTGATTGATGCCCAGTTCAATTCCGTAAAGGATAATGTCATCTGCGGGTTTTGCCTGGATGATGGTGAAAAGTGACAGGAGAAAGGTGGTGAGGTAAATTCGAGGGCTCATGCAGACATCAGCATACGTGTACAAAAAAGCCTGCTCGAGGCAGGCTTGAATTTTTGCATAATTTTATTTATTCAAGGATATAATCAACCGGATTTTGAGACTCGCTGTCTTTGTGAACTTCATAATGTAGATGGGGGCCTGTGGCTCTGCCGGAGTCTCCAACGGTGCCTATTTCCTGATAGCGTTTCACGGTATCGCCGACCTGCACATGAATATTCCTGAGGTGAGCGTACAGTGTTTTGACGCCATTGCCATGGTCGATGAGGATTTCTCGTCCGTAACTCTGATTGGGTTTATATTTCGAGATGACTCGTTCGACGACGCCGTCAGCCGGTGCGCGAATGGGAGTACCTCGAGAAGCAGAAATATCTAATCCTTCGTGGAATTGTCTTTGTTGAGTGAGGGGATGAATACGCCAGCCGTAGGTGTCGGTCACCCTGCCGCCGGCGACAGGGCGAATAGAGGGAAGATGCCGCCATCGTTCATCATTTTCAGTGCGCTGGTGGCTGATTTCATCTCGGCTTTCTGTCGCAAACTCCATGCGCTTGTCAAGCTCATCGAGCAATTTATTGATTCGTGTGGCATTATTCAGGGCTTCATCAGTGGAATTGCTGTAGACAGAATAAGGTTCTTTAATCAAGCCTCCGCGACCCAGCTTACGTTCATCTTCGGTATAATCCGCCATATCAAGGAAAATTCGCAGGTCTCGATCTGTTTTTTTGATATATTCGACGCCCCCTTCAATCTTTTTGACCTTTTTTTCCATTTCAGCCAGCATGTCTTTCAGCTGTGAATTGGTTTTTTTCAAAGATGCGACGCTGGCATCATTGAAAAAATCTGTAAAAATGGTCAAACTTATAAAAACAATCAAGATACAAGTTATCAGAAATCCAAAGAAAATCACCAATAATTTTTGCCAGCCTAAACTGTATTCCTTTACTTCAGAATCCCCTGTAGAGAAATAAATCAGCTTTAAGCGTTTTCCGTGCATACTGTTCCTTTAAGTTTGTATTCGTTGCAAATCAGCAGATGTTTTTCTCTTGCAGTGACTGCCTTTGACACATTCAGGAAAGGTGCTTTCAATTTTTGGAAGGTGCTAACAAAAGCGTAATTGTTTTTAATATATTAACTAAATCATGGATTGTCAAGGAAAAAATCATAAAATGGTGTAACATCTCAATTACGGAATTGTTATCCTCTTTTCGCGTCAGGAGGGGAGTGTAGAGGGGTATAAATTGAGGAACGATAAGTGGATAAAAATGAAGAGATCATATTCAGCCCAAGTACTTGCGCAGAACCTTGCTGCGGCTGTTGTGCCGCAATCGTTGGATTGCTTTTTCTTTAATCTGACGGACGCGTTCACGAGTTAATTTAAATCTTTCACCGATTTCTTCCAAAGTCAGCGGATGTTCACAACCAATGCCGAAATATAGACGCACAACCTGCGCCTCTCGTTGTGTCAGAGTGGACAAAATTCTTTCAATTTCAATCAACATTGATTCATCAATGAGATTTTTTTCCGGAGATGGTTCGTTATCGCTTTCCAGGAGGTCGATGAGCCTGTTCTCATCATCTTGAGAAAAAGGCGCATCAAGAGATAAATGGCTGGTGGAGCTGCTTTGTGCATCGATAACGTCGGCGGGATTGATATTCAATGCGCTCGCAATTTCGACGATGGCCGGTTCTCTCTGAAAAGTCTGTTCCAATTCACTGAAAAGATTTTCAATCTTGTTGAGCATGCCGATTCGATTCAGCGGCAAGCGCACAATACGGGATTGCTCGGCGAGCGCCTGCAGAATCGATTGCCGAATCCACCAAACCGCATAAGATATAAATTTAAAGCCGCGTGTTTCGTCGAAACGCGTCGCGGCTTTTAGCAAACCCAGATTGCCGGCGTTGATTAAATCACACAAGGAAAGTCCCTGATTCTGATACTGCTTGGCGATGCTCACCACAAAACGAAGATTTGAGCGGGTTAATTTATCAAGGGCATCATGATCGCCGCGATGAATGCTTTTGGCGCAGGCAATCTCTTCATCGGGAGTCAGCAAGGGGACGCTGCTGATCTCCTGTAGATATTTGTCGAGAGAGGGTTCGGCATGATGTTGAGAATTCGTTGACACCTTGTGCACAACTCCAATGTGGGTTTGCCGCCGGTCGAGAAATCTGAAACGATAGACCAATATAACAAATTCTATTTGATTGTCAATAAAAATGATGCGTCGTTATTCCGATCGGTAATGATCGAGTTGAAAAAAGAACTTGCATTTTTGCAAAATATTGCTGAAATTTCAGCAAAGCAAGGACAAATCATATGATGAATAAAGTCAGCGCACTTGTATTGTTGTGGTTTATGGCCGCACTCGTGTTCGGAGGAGCTGTCTTGACAGATTTCCGGGCAGAGGCCGGCCTGAATAAAGTGGAGCTACGATGGACTGTCACTGCTGAAGCAGCTGTTAAAGGATACAGAATCCTCCGCAGTTATGATAATGCACAGTTCCAGAAGATAGGCTATTTGGCAGCGGAAGGAATTAATGGCAGCGAGCATACGTATCGTTTCGTTGACAACAGCGTATTCAAATCTTCCGGGCGCATTTATTTTTATAAACTCGAGTTCGTACATCATGATGGATCTACGAGTGAATATGAAAAAATCGTCACGGTTTCCCCTCAGATATCTTCGACTCGGCACACATGGGGCAGCTTGAAGGCCATGTTTCGCTGAAATCAATGAGACTCATCTTCCTGCTTGATAAGTGTCATCTCCTCAATCTTTCCCGCCAAATTGTCAGCACGATATAGAACTCGATCGCATTAATTTTTAGCATTGTTCAAATGAGAACATGTGACGCTTCAGCTTCACGCATGAGTTTGTCGTGTTGAAGGATTACATAATCGGTCTCTGACCTTGGTCGAGAAGTAAAACCGCATCAATAATTGCCCCGATCGCAAAACGATACTGGAGTTTTATCAGCGATCGGGGAATCATTTGATAAAGAAGTTCATTCAGAATAGTGATTAGGTGAAGGAGTTATGGCTATAAAAACCAACATGCCTTACGTATGTCATATTTTCGTCTGTACGAATGACCGTAACGGTGAACGCAAGTCGTGCGGCGATGAGGAAGGTGTGGAATTGCGGGCTGTTTTAAAAACTGAAATCGGCACGCGCGGATGGAAGAATTGGGTGAGAGTTTCGCAGACAGGTTGTCTGGGACAGTGCGCTCATGGACCGAATGTGATGATTTATCCACAGGGAATTTGGTTTCAAAAATCTACCCTCGATGATGTAGAGACAATTTTAGCCGATGTGGAGTCAATCTTGAAGACGATCGTTGGCGATTTCCTTCCCTGAAGGAAATGATCTGCAATGATACCCTTTTGACCGAGAGGAAAATCAACGTCGGATGCCGCATGATTTTAGTGCGCCCCGGCTGCCGGATGCTATTTTCTATAAGGTGACGTCTGAAAGAGATGTGGGGTGTCAGAATCGTTTATTTCTGTGCTCGAAGACGTTCATCAAGGAGCTTTAGTTTTTGTTGTTGAGCTTTTAAATCGTGCGCAATCTTGAGCATAAAAATGAATAGTCCCGTCCAAATAGCTGTGTATGCCCAAAATAGAAAAGTGATCTTGTTCATTTTCATTTCCTTCAGAAGCGATGATCCGAATCAAGTTGTTCAATCTGCAACCTGAACAGGTGAGTTCGATAGCGAAAACTTAATAACGTTACAAATAAAATTGTGAAACCTGCAATTGCTGCCAGCAGTGTATACAGCATTTGCGGTGACAATCCGCTGCCTTCATCGCCTCCAAGAACCGGCGCCGGGTGTAAGGTGCGCCACCATCTAATCGACATATAAACAATGGGCACATCAATAAAACCGATAATGCCGAAAACCGCTGCGAATCGAGCTCCTCGTTCTCGATCAGTGACCCAGTTGCGCAACATGAGATACGCGGCGTAAATTAGCCACAGGATAAGGCATGTTGTCAGCCGAGCATCCCATGTCCAGTACACATTCCAGACCGGCTTTGCCCATAAGGGTCCGGTGACCAGAACCAGAGATAAAAAGAGAATTCCTATTTCTGCAGCACTATAGGCTAAACGGTCCCAGTGGGGAGTCCCACGGCGCAAAAAAAGAATGCTGCAGAAACAGACGACCGCAAATGCGAGAAAGGAAATCCACGCGCATGGCACATGAAAATAAAAAATCCGCTGAACATCTCCCATCGTCCGTTCAGTCGGAGCATAGATGAATGCCATATAAAGCGCTGCTAAAATTCCGACAAAAGACAAAATACTCAATACGGCGTCAGATTTTTTCATCGTTCATTCTTCCAAAACATATTCATAGAGTAAAAATGATAAAATCAAAAAAATGAGATCAAAAGCGATAAGGATTTTCAGCCACGACCAGAGCTGTTCCGGCTGATTTCCCGCAAGCAGACAGATTGTACTTTTTACGGCTGAAAGGATGACCGGAATGGAGACGGGAAAAAGCAATATCGGCAGCATAACCTCACGGGATTTCGTATTGGCTGAAATGGTTGCGAATAAAGTACCGACTCCGGCAAATCCAGCAGCTCCGAGGAATAGAATCAACAGAAGAGGGATCAAAACGGGCAACAGGTCCATGTCAAAAAGGACCATCAGAACCGGCAGGGAAATCCACTGTACCAATGTCATGAATAGGATATTGGCGATCACTTTGGCTACGTAGATCACGCTTTTATCCACGGGGCAGAGTACAAGTCCCCGCATCATCGCATTATCCTGTTCCAAGGCAAATGATCGGCTGAGTCCAAGGTTGCCTGCGAAGATGAATGCCACCCATAATACTCCGGGCGTGGCGCCACGGATTTGCGTCGATCCGGGTTCAAAGATGAAATTAAAAACCGCCATGACCATCAAAGAGAATACGATCATCGAGGTGATTATTTCTTTGCTTCGTGATTCGAGTAAAATATCCTTGCGGATTATGGTGAACAAGTGATGCAAGACGTTCATCGAATCGCCAGTTCCTCGCGAATAGTGTGCAAAGACTGCATCTTTGTCGGCAGGTCGGCCACCAGCTTGCCGTCCCTCAAAATGAGAATTCTCTGCGTTTTTTCCAATGCATAGTCAATGTCATGGACAGTCAACAGCACGGTATGATGGGCGGCAATAAGTTCGTCCAACATGCGCTTGAGCATGTCTGCGGCATGAATATCCAGCCCGGCGAAAGGTTCATCGAGGAGGAGAACTGCCGGATTATGAAGCAGCGTTCTGGCCAGCGATAATCTCTGTTGCATTCCGCGGGAAAATGTCCGTACACGGTCGTCACGTCGATTGTATAATCCGACTTTACGCAGAAGATCTTCCGCACGTTTCTTCAAGTCCGGTACGTCAAACATCCTGCCATAAAAATGGAGATTTTCTTCCGCGCTCAAATCATTATAAAGAAAGCCTGCATGGCTCATCACACCAATATTCCGGCGAAGATGCAGGGATTGTGTTTTCCCTGAAAAACCGGCGATAAAAATCTCCCCCTTTGTCGGGCGCATGAGGGTCGCCAATAAATTGACAAGAGTTGTTTTTCCCGCGCCGTTTACGCCGAGCAGGGCGACATATTCACCCGCGCTGATTTCAAATGAAATGCCATCCAGGGCATTCTTCAATCCAAAAGATTTACTTATATTGAGCGCACGGATCATCTATTTTTACGATGCTTTTTTTCGTTTTGACGAATGAGCAACTCGATATCAATTAATTTCTGCATTAGCTCTTGTCGGCGGACACCTTTTGCCGCTGAGTGATCCCTTGAGTTGATCTCGGCAATTTCGCGAATTAAATCGTTCTTTAATGTAGACAGATCCACCTTGTCTTTATCTTTAGCGGGCATTTTGATCAAGGTTGCCAGGATTATCCCAAGCGTCAGGAGAAGTGCGGTAAATAGGATGGTGGTCATGGGCCGCGGTGATTTATTTTCACCCATGCGGATTATCCGAATAAAGATCTGTGGATTCGTCAAATCCGTTGTGCCATATCGATTATAGCTTTTACCGCGAATTGTGAACGCTCCATAATCCGACAATTGGAGCGATTCAATGCGGATTGTTGAACTGCCAACAAAAAGATCAAAACTATTCGCTATAGTCGAGGCGCTCAATTCCAGTGCGAGCGAGTTTTCGTTGAACGGTATCTTGTAGGAAAAGCTAATCGTTTTGTTTCCTGGTGGGAACACGCCGCGATTGTAGACATCATTACCTCTCCTGACCAATTCATCTGGTGCATGACCTGATAAGGGGGAAAAGCTCTCTGCCGTCGACGGAATGGGATATCTATTCCATGCATTTTGGAGCTTGTTGTCGGAATCGGTCGGTGTGATGGACCTGTTCCCTTTATTATTCATAACGCGTGTTTCTCGAAATGAAAGAGAGTTACCCTCATCTTCAATGATGACATGATGCATGAGGATCTGCAGATCGGCGGTCGAATGAGTGGTATCATAGATGACCAGATTAAGCTGAGTGGGGGAAAGAGGGTTGGGGGTGTCGCCGTTTGAATAATATTGAATACCCTGATGTTCTGTAGTGATGAAATAGGTGAAATTCGTATCCACTTCTGCAGTTATGAAGCGAATGCTCCCTTGAGCATCGCTTATTTGACTATCCAACTCCTGCGGGATTTGCATGTTTGAGCTTATTCTTTGTAAAACCGTATGCGCATGGGAGACCGGTTCATTCTCGCGCGATCCATTGACGATCCTACCGTTAAAGATAGAGCTGCTTTCAGCAGCAGATGCAAAAAGCATGGTGTAGATGAGATATCGTAAAAGTAACATGTTGTTCCTTGTTGACCAACCAAAATGGTATCTTGGATAAGTTGAATATACTTATTATGATCAAGATCTGCAATTAAAAACAAAGTATGGAGAGTTTGAATTGAAAGCCCACGAGGGGAATAAGATTACGGCGGTTGATGCTGGAAACCAATGTCAGATTGAGTGAGTGTTTGATGACGTTGGCGTCTCGAAATCAGCAATCATGATGAGGATATGCGAATATCATTTGGCCATAAAATTGCTACATGATATAATGTTTCATTTTAAAACAAATTTAACAAGCAAGTATGATGATTTTCCTTGCAATTTCAGAATACTTTTTGTTTATTTAATTAAGAATCATGACTTTGTTGTTCTATCGGATCAAGGATGCAACTTATGAATATTGTTATCGCTCATCCGAAGCGTTCATTTATTGAAGCAACGACGCAAATGCTTCAGGGACAACAATCAGGATATAAAGTTACCGGGGTGAATTCTCTAACGGATCTTGTTGAAAAAATAAGCCTTGACTCATTTCAGGTCGCTCTCGTCGACAGCGATCTGGCCGGTACGAACTATTCCGCCTTTTTAAGCATCCTTGCAACCCTCAAGGATGAATCTTTTACCATCGTCACGTTGCGCGAAAATGAAACGGAATTAGCACACAACGTTAGTCAGGTCGGTGTACACAAAACCATTACCAAAACCACCGGTTATTTGCCGATGCTTTCAAATGCCATCAGACAAGCCGGCAATGGGTTTCATGAGCAGGATAAACTGACCAAGGCGCAAGGAAACGTCACGCCGGGATTGTCTCAGATTAGGGTGAGTGAGGAAGGATATTTGGTTTGCGATCGTCGAGGACGATTTTTATCTGTCAATCCGGTATTGGAACAGATCACTCGCTATTCGATGCAGGAGCTTTTGCAGCTGTCCATTACAGATTTGATACCGGAAAACCAAGATGGTAATTTCCTCCGGAAAATATTCGATGCTGCGCTGAAAGAAGTCGAAAACTCGATAACTGTTCAATTAATTGACAAGCTTGGCGAACTGCATCTGTGTAAATTGCAGTTGCGAGTCCTTCGTGATGATGCGCAAAATGGTCATATAATTGGCTTCAGGGGAAGAGTTCATCTGATTCAGCACGAGACCAATGCGGTTGATAAGCAGCGTTTTGATCAGACCAAAATGGTGGCTGAATTGATCGATTTGGTTCAGAGTACCTATAACGAGCCGCTCAATATTTTTATGCGGCGAATTGTTGAAATAACCTGTCAAATATTCGGATTCAAGCGATCGACGATCGCTTTATTGGATCGACGCAAGCAGGCATTCATAAAACAAGCCTTGGTGGGATACAGTGAGGACGAGGGACAAAGCATCGAACAACGGGCGCTAGAAGTCCCACGCGAGGTCATTGACCGCATCTTCTTTGATCGATATCGCATCAAGGTCATTTATTTTAATCAGGATCAGCGCGAATTCCCGCATGAGGATAATCCCGGCGTACCCGAAAGACGAACACAACGTCGTCGTCCGCTGAATGAATGGCACAAGCGTGATCTTGTGCTGTTGAATCTGAAAGATCACAGCGATAATACGTTCGGTTATATTTCCCTGGATGGTCCGCATGCGGGAATGCTGCCCACAAGAACGACCTTTTACAACCTTGAGCTATTCTCCCGCCTGATCAGCATGTGTGTCGAGAATTATTATCGCTTCATTTCCTTGGCTAAAAAGAATCGCCGACTAAAACAGATACTTGCCAACAGCAACATCTTCAAGCTTCATCTCAGTTTGACGGAATTGCTCAATGAGACGGTTTGGTCTGCTCGACATACGCTCGAGTTCAATTTGGTGGCCTTGATGCTTCTCAGCAAAAAAACTCAAATGCTGGAAACCAAAGCCGTAGCCTGCGATGACCAGATCAAACAGGTTCAGATTCGTGAATTGACATTTGATATTCACGAATTCAGCGAACTGCTCAAAGAAGAATATCAGGCCGAAAAATCCTTTTTGATCAATAAGGACGAACCGGTTCTTCACCATTTAAAGCAGATTTATTTTGGTTCCGAGAGCAATCTGCGATTCGGCGACGGCTGGCCAAATTGGGCGCTGTTGCTGGTTCCGGTCAAGGGACGGGACGGCAAAATCATCGGTTTTATCATCGCCGATGATCCGCGAGATTGTCGGATACCTTCACTGGAAACGATTCAGACGCTGGAAATATTGGCGAATCAGATTGCAGTCGCAATTGATAACCGTATCATGTTTGTCCAAGCGAGAGAGCAGGGCGTCCCCTCGACCATGCCCGATACTTTCGAAAATAGCTACTTTGATGAATCTTTGGAAGAAGAAGACGAAGAGAGGGATGAATTCAGCAAAGGAGGATTTAAAAAATTGGTCGAACGATTTCTCCGTTGACATTACAACTTTCTTTTTATAACTTGTTTTAGACAATAGACCGTAATCTTGGGGATTGCGGTTTTTTTATTTAATGAGATGATATGAATCGACGCCGTTTTATACAATCCTCCTTGTTGTGGGGTTCAGGTGCAGCCGCCGGTTTGCCAACCAAAGCCATATCACTATCAACGATACCATCCAATCGTCGACCTGATCATTCACGTGTGGTTACGGTTCAGGTGGTTTCGGGTGAAGCGAAGGAAGTCAAGTTCGACACCGACAGAATAGGAAGGATGGTGGATGCAGCCGTCGAAGCGCTTTTTGAAATGTCTGCTCCAAAGGTTTGGCAGACACTTTTTCGTCGCGATGATTTCGTCGGCCTAAAAGTGAATTGTCTGGCCGGTAAATATCTTTCAACCCATCAGATTCTCACCACCGCCATCACCGAGCGATTGTGCACTGCAGGTATCGCTGCTGAAAGAATCATCATTTGGGATCGACGCAGTCAAGATCTGGAACGAAGCGGTTATAAACTCAATTTCAGCGATAAGGGGATAAAATGTTACGGCAATGAGTACGGTGGATTCAATGAAAATGTATTTGAATTCGGCATGGCTGCGAGCCAAATTTCAAAGATTCTCTCACGATGCACTGCCGTCATCAATCTCCCCATACTCAAAGATCATGGGATCGTCGGATTGAGCGGTGCACTAAAAAACTTTTTTGGCGCCATCAATAATCCGAATAAATATCATCTTAGTCACGGTGATCCGTATGTCGCGGATGTGAATATGGCTGCCGATATTCGTCATAAAACCCGATTGACCCTGTGTGACGCTCTTGTCGCTCAGTATGAAGGCGGTCCGCCCTTTATGTCGGAATTCTCCTGGACAATGAACAGCCTGGTTGCCGCGGTGGATATGGTGGCAATGGATCGAGTATTGTGGGATATCATTGATCAAAAACGATTGCAGGAACAATTGCCGACTCTGCAGGCAGCCGGTCGAGAACCTCACTATATTTTAACAGCAGCCGATGATGTTCATCGATTGGGAGTTGCCTCATTGGAAAAAATTGAACGTATTACTATCGACAGCGCATGAATTGGACGCGGCGAAAATTCATCCACTCAACAGCTTGCGCCGGTTGTCTTTTGGCGGCAGATCAAAAGACGCAGTCCCGATCTTCATTACGATCTGAAGACAACGACAAGCCGGAGTTTACCGAAGCCAGGTATTACAAAAAACTCTCCCAACGCAAAATTCAATGTGAGCTTTGTCCGCGTCAGTGTGTTATCGATGATCTTGAGCGGGGATTCTGCGGAGTTCGTGAAAATCACGGCGGGACTTACTATTCGTTGGTTTATGGAAAGGCCTGTGCGGTTCATGTTGATCCGATAGAAAAAAAACCGTTATTTCACTTTATGCCTGGTGAGAGGGCACTTTCTATTGCCACGGTCGGCTGTAACCTGATCTGTAAATTCTGCCAAAATTGGGAGATATCGCAGGCAAACATCGATCAGGTCAAATCGATTGATCTCCCGCCGCCGCAAGTGGCTGAACTGGCGTTAAAAAACCACTGTGCGGTGATTGCCTATACTTATACGGAGCCTGTTGTTTTTGCCG
>RPQV01000027.1 GCA_003818595.1 Calditrichota bacterium | reverse complement strand
GATAAAGCCTGATTGGTCATTCTTCATTCATGAAGCTTAATTGATTAAACAATAAAATACATTTTCTATTTATCCTTCCGCCTCTATGCAAAAGAAAAAAAACATACTTGTCGCCGCCCGGGATAGCAGCATAAAAACATCCATTCAAATGGCGCTTGAAGATCAATATGCTTATGATTATGCTGCCTCGCTCGCACAATGTACCAAGACATTAGAAAGCCGGAAGTTTGATTATTTGTTCCTGGATTTCGAGTTATGGCGCATGGACGCCGATTTCCAGACCGGATTATCAATATTTTTACAAATTCAACCTATGATTGAGATTATCATCATGTGCAGCCGCGGTGATGCCGCCGAGACCTCCAAGATGCTGTTGGAAGGTGCAGGAGCGAAATTAATGTTGCCGGCCACTCTGCCTGAAATTCGACAGGTCATGGAACAACTTTCGCAGACCATGCGAATGCAGTCGGAGATCGAGGATGGGCACGAACGCTTTTGGCGCAGCGAATCATTAACTATCCTGCGCACGAATTCTCCGCAGATGAAACAGGTGTTCGGCAAAGTTCGCTCCGTGAGCCGATCAAAAAGCACCGTTTTGTTGACAGGAGAAACAGGTACCGGGAAAGGCGTCATCGCCAATCTGATTCATCAGCACAGCAACAGAAGAGAAAAACAATTTATCAGCGTACATTGCGGCGCCATTCCGGACACCTTGCTCGAAAGTGAACTGTTCGGCCATGAAAAAGGCGCCTTTACCGGTGCGGTGCGTCGGCGATTAGGCAAGTTTGAATTGGCTGATGGCGGAACCCTGTTTTTAGATGAAATCGGCACCATATCGAGCGCCATGCAGATCAAACTGCTTCAAGTACTGCAGGATCATTCATTTCAGCGCGTAGGTGGTGAAGCAACGCTGAAAACAGATGTCCGCATCATCGCTGCCACCAACTCAAATCTGAAAAAAATGGTGGAGGAAGGCTTGTTCCGTCGAGATCTCTATTATCGACTGAATGTGTTTCCAATAGAAATCCCGCCGTTGAGGGAACGGATTGCTGATATTTCGTTATTAATAGAGTATTTTATCAATAATTTGAATCGTTTTTATGGTAAAAAAATTCAAGGAATTGAACCGGAAATCTTGCCGGTGTTGCGGTCATATTCTTGGCCAGGGAATATTAGAGAACTGGAAAACATCATCGAACGTGCGTATATTATTGAAAATTCCTCACTTCTCACGCCGTCAAGTTTTCCCGCCGAACTGTTCGGCCACTTACCGGTAATCGAATTGCATTCCATCGATACCTCACGCTCCTTGGCAGCTGTTCGAGCCCAGGAAGTTGCGCGGATCGAAAAAAAATATCTTCAGGAACAATTGGCAAAACAGAATGGCAAAATATTTGAGACAGCCTCAGCATCGGGCATTGGTGTTCGTCAACTTCACAAGTTGATGATTAAATATCAAATTTCAAAAGAGATGTTTAAAAAAAGGAATTAAAAGTTCCTATTATTTGTTATCGGTACTTTGAATTCCGACATCATCACGACCCAACAAACTGATTTAATTCTATATAATACAATTAGAAATTAGCAAACAAAAGAGATGATGTTGAATTGAACGAAAAATATTGCGAACCGGTGGTATTGTGCCATACTTTCGGAATTAATAATTCCGATCTACAGACGTTGTTTAAACCGTAAATTACTGATATTACTGATATTAGTTTATTGGCACGAATATTGTCAAGCGAGGGCAAATATCTCAACGGAAAGGGTAGAAGTAATGTCCCAAATTTTGATAATCGAAAAAGATCCTGTACTCGGCAGTCGATTGGCAAGTGCTTTGCGTCAACAGCGGTTTCAAATAAAAAAACACAAAGAAGTACTTGAAGGACTACGTGAACTCGCATGGTTCAGCGCCACATTGATCATCTGGGAACCCGATCCGAGTGATCCCAATCGTTTAAAAAAATTTAAATCAATCAGACAATATCGAAAATACACGCCACTGATGATTTTGGAAGATAGTCCTGGGGTATTGCAAATCGAGCCCGATGAAATGCTTATTTTTTTCAGTTGCGACACACCCGTTGAGGAAATCGTCAAGAAAACTATCGAACTATTGGGTGTACCAAATTTTCAAGAGTTTGAAGACCTCGAAAATGAAATTATTGAGGAAAATGCCTATTAAGCACCTCTTTTTTATAAATGTGAATCATCATCGAATATGGCTGCTGGGGATGTATGAATAGTATTTTCCACCTTTAATCCATATCCCAATGAATTCATGCCATCCAAGAGTTCCCATCCACACTTTATTAAAAGTTGTCACCCCCTCTTAGCTGCATTTGTCATTTGAATTCGCAGCGATTTTCCTTATATTTTTTCAATCATTCGAGAAATATGAGAACAGCTTGAAAACGCCAGTATTATTTTTTTTATTTCTAGCAGCATCGACGTGTTTTTCACAGAGTGCCAATCTGCCTCTCGATCATTGGGCTTATTCTTTTCTGCCGAGACTTGAAGCCAAAGGGCTGATATCCAGTTATGAATTGCGAACCCGGCCTCTTCCGAGAGCAAGAATTGCGCTTTTGATCAACCAGATCGAATCAAATGCTGCAAAAAATCCTCAGTGGATGACCCGCAGTGACTGGAAACTGCTTGAACAGCTTGAAAGCGACCTGGGGGATGAACTTGTTTCACACCCGAGGAACGATAAACCCATTTCCCCAGAGCCGCATCTCATTCATTGGCAAGAAGAAAACGCCGTCGTCTCTTTTGATTTGCTTGGCAGACAAGAGATCCGGTCTTATCGCGGTAGACAGTATCAACCGGACGTACTCCTTTCAGAAACAACCCTCGGAGGCCGCCTGCGCGGTCGTCTGGGCAACCGTATCGGTTTTTCAGCATTGGCGGGCAATACCTTGACCCGGGGTGAAAATCGCGATCCCGAAGATGAAAATTTTGATCCGTCTCAGGGAAGTCCGGTTGTGACTTCCGGTGACAATGTCTATCGAGATGTAGCGGAAGCCTATTTTTCCTGGGATAATCCATGGCTGCGAATCGAAGCCGGAAAGGATCAGGCGTCCTGGGGACCATTTTATAATGGCGGTCTGGCAATATCCGCCAATTCTCCTCCTGCCGACCTTATCCGCGTATCCCTGCGCTTAAAACGTCTCAAATTTACTTATCTGCATTCCTGGCTGCGCAGCTCCCTGGGAGCAAAGTATCTGGCAGCTCATCGACTTGATGTCATGGTGATGGAAAATCTTTTTCTGGGCGTGGGAGAAACCGTCATTTATGGTGATCGAGCTTTGGAACCCTCCTACCTAAATCCGTTCATGCTGTACCATATTGCCGAGCATCATCTGGGTGATCGTGACAATAACAATCTGTTTATCGATCTCACCCTGACCCGCATCCGGAATTTAAGCCTATTTGCTGAATGGTATATTGATGACATGACCACAACAGCGAGCTGGACAAATTATTTCGGTAATAAATTCGGATGGGCGATTGGGGGTTTATGGAGCGATGCAATCGGATTGCCCAACATTGACTTTCATTTTTCTTATCGCAAAATCTCACCGTATGTCTATTCACATTGGGATTCGCTCAATATTTACACTCATTATGACCGCATCATCGGCAATCAACTGGGGCCGAACGCTGACAACATCACGCTGGAAATAGGCAATCAATTTGGCCGAGACTTTAGGGTTCTGGTTTCGGCTGATTACACCCGTAAAGGGCATGGAGAAGCCAACACTGAAACTCGGCCTCGGACTGGAACTCAAAAAGACTTTTTAAAGGGAACTATCCAGGAACAACGGCGTGTCGGCTTTCGAATAATCGACCAAGTCTATCGTGATCTCTATTTTTCGATCGCGTATTGGTATGTGGATACTCGAAATTTGTCATTCATATCCGACAACAATTCTTATGATCATCAGGTGCGCTTGCAGGTTGACATGAATTATTGAGGATCAATTTGGATTTATTTTCTCTGGTAGTGTTCATTTCTTCTTTGATCTATTTTTGTATTCTCGCCTGGATCAGACTGGGATTAAACCGCTTGACTGCGCCCGGCACTGACCAAACGCCTTTTATTTCGGTTATCGTTGCCGCCCGTAATGAGGAGGCATATATCAGCAAATTGTTGACCGCACTTCTTCTTCAGAATTACCCACGAGATCGTTTTGAGGTTATTATCATTGACGACCAGTCCAGCGATGCAACAGCTTCCTTGGTGAGGTCACACAAAGATGAGCGAATTCATCTTATACAAACCACCGATCATGACAAAGTCACTTCTCCAAAAAAACACGCCCTTCATTTGGGTATCGAGAATGCAAAAGGAGAGTTCATCTTTTTGACGGACGCAGATTGCCTGCCGGGAAAAGAATGGCTGCATGGCATGATACGCCTCTTTGATCAGCAAATTGGAATGGTGATCGGATTCTCCCCCAGCGAGCTGCCGAAACTTGTAACGATGAGTGACTACTTGCTGGCGCTTGAGTCCCTATCCCTTGCAGCCATTGCGGCAGGGACAACAGGATGGGGCTTCGCCGCGACATGTAATGGAAGAAATCTGGCCTATCGTAAATGTGTCTATAAGCAAGTCGGCGGATTCAGTCGAATCGCCCAGTTTATTTCCGGAGATGACGATTTATTTCTAAAATTGGTTCAACAAACGGAATGGAAAATTCGGTACGCCTTTGACGAACGCCTGATCGTACCCACACAGCGGTCATCGGGATTTATGCATTTCGTTCATCAACGGCTGCGCCATGCGTCAAAGGGCTTTTATTATGATCAAAACAAAGTGATTGCCCTGATATTTGTCTATTTTTACAATTTGGCGATACTGAGTACACTCCCCTTGGCTCTTATCACTGGACATTCACCGCTTGTTCCACTCGTGGCAATCGGCTTAAAATTTATTGCGGATTTCATCTTGCTTTTCGGTTTTGCTTCACGCATGCGAAGGAAAAAAATTCTCTGGAGCTTTCTGCCGGCAGAATTGCTGCATCTCCCTTATGTCGTCCTCTTTGGCGCGCTCGGACCATTTCTCAACTTCAAATGGAAAGAATCAAAATAATAGGTAACTTCTCATGCTCGAAAAACTCGTGAACTGGGATACTTTTCTTTTTTTCCTGATCAATCGTGACTTGCAGAACAAAGCTTTTAATTTCTTAATGCCCATTGTCACGGATCAGCGGAACTGGATCCCGGTTTTTCTGTTCATCATCATCGCCCTTTTATGGAAAGGTGGGCATAAAGGACGGATGGTGATCCTTCTGATGATTCCAGTCATTTTATTGAGCGATCAGTTATCATCATCACTATTCAAACCCCTAGTTGACCGTTTGCGTCCCTGCGAAGCCTACGGTGATCTGGGCATGGTGAATATGTTGATCGGCATGAAGACGTCGCCATCCTTTCCATCCTCTCATGCGGCGAATTCGGCAGCCGCAGCCACCCTTCTGGGGCATTATTATCCGCGCTTTCAGTGGCTTGCAATCATCATCGCCGCCACCGTCTCCTTTTCCAGAGTTTACGTTGGTGTGCATTATCCGTTCGATGTGATTGCCGGCGCGTTCTTAGGCTGTCTTTGTGCCTTTAGCATCTATTTTTCGTATGAACTAATTGAGCAAAAATCCAAGTCGGCGAATCGATAAGAGTTGACACGAGAGTGGAATATCAGCAAACGAAGGAATATCTATTTCATTCCGCAATTCGGAACAGCAAACAGGAATTATCCATGTTTAAGGAATAGAGATTTTCCCCTCACTGTTTAATTTTTTGTCTAATTTCTGTCTAATTATATGTTACTATTGAAACAGCACCATGAAAAGAATAGAATCATATGAGCGATCCTAGGCACTTGGCAGCCGCAATTCCGATGCAAAAAATCGGTCCGATTAAAATTTACGGTTCGGTTATTGAGGCTAAAGTACTCGTTCCTCTGGCTACTTTTGAATCTCCTGTTTGGCCCTCAACAAATCGCGGTGCGCGAGTAACCGCGCAGTCAGGAGGAATTCAGGTCACCATTATCGACGAGCGAATGACTCGGTCAATTGTAATGGAAGCCATGGACGCTAAATCTGCCCTCGCTGCGCGTGACTCGCTCACGATGCGAACTCAGGAAATCAGGGAGGTTTGTGAGAATACCAGTAACTTCGCCCGCCTGCTCGATATTCATTATCAAATAATCGCCAACCTTCTTTATATCAGATTGGAAATGAGCACTGGCGATGCTTCTGGACACAACATGGTGACCAAAGCTGCCGACGCCTTGATGGAATGGATACTAGAAGAATATCAATACTTGCATTATATCAGCGTTTCGGGCAACTTTTGCACGGATAAAAAGGTTTCCGCGGTGAACGGCATCCTCGGCAGAGGCAAAAATGTAATTGCAGAAACGTGGATCTCTGATAAATTATGTCGTCGTTATCTAAAAACAGCACCCGATAAAATCGTCGATATCAATATAAAGAAAAATTTGTACGGTTCGATTATCGCAGGCGGATTGCGTTCGGCAAATGCACACTTTGCCAACATGCTGCTGGCATTTTATTTGGCGACAGGACAAGATGCCGCTAATATCATTGAGGGATCACAGGGATTTGTCAATGCAGAGGTACGGGAGAATTATCTTTATTTTGCCGTCACGTTGCCCAATATTATTGTTGGGACGGTTGGTTCAGGTAAAGGATTGGATTTTGTTGATGAAAACCTGCGTGATCTCGGTTGTCGTGAAAATCGACCTCCCGGTGAAAACGGTCGTCGGCTGGCAGCCATTGCCGCAGCAACCGTTTTGTGCGGAGAGCTCTCTTTGTTGGCAGCGCTGACCAATCCTGGAGAATTGATGCGGACGCATGAGTCGCTGGAAAGGGCTTGATGGATTACCTCACTAACGACCGTAAGATGGAACATATCCATATCATCAATTCTGATGATAAAGTTGATCGCAGTAAGCATTATTTTGATTTCATTCGTTTGAAACACCGAGCGCTGCCTGAACAGGACATGAACCAAATAAACACGGCTGTCGAGTTCATGGGTAAAACCCTTTCCTTCCCCCTTCTGATCTCCTCAATGACGGGCGGTTCACAGGATGTGGTTCGTCAAATCAATCAAAATCTGGCCATTGCCGCTGAAAAAACCGGTGTGGCTATGGGCGTGGGTTCCCAAAGAGTTTTATTTACTCATCCACAATCGCGAAGCAGCTTTGAAATCCGCCCTTACGCACCCACGACCCTGTTGTTTGCCAATCTCGGCGCTGTACAATTGAATTACGGCTTTGGCATTGACCACTGTCGACAGGCAATCGAGGTTGTCGGAGCTGATGCCCTTTTTTTTCATCTGAATCCACTGCAGGAGGCTGTTCAGCCTGAGGGAGACCGTAACTTTATTGGTCTGGCGGAAAAAATCGCCAATATTGCGGCCGGTTTATCGGTGCCCGTAATTGTCAAGGAAGTGGGGGCGGGTATCTCTCCCGAGGACGCACAACTTTTATGTGACCACGGTGTACACTACATCGATGTGGCGGGAAGCGGCGGTACCAGTTGGAGCCGCATTGAGCATTTCCGACGCAGAGAAGAACATCAAGACAATTTGGGATTATTATTTGAAGACTGGGGTAATCCAACACCTCTCGTGCTCAAGGCGCTGAAGCCCATGCGTGACCGGCTTCAGGTCATTGCATCGGGAGGCATTCGTTCCGGAATTGATATGATCAAAGCGGTCATCCTGGGTGCATCCTTGTGCGGATTGGCTAAACCCTTTATAAAACCGGCGATGGAATCACCCCATGCAGTCATCGAGGTGATTGAGCGTCTACAACGCGAGTTCAAAACAACGATGTTTCTTTTGGGCAAGTCATCTGTTGCCGAATTACGGTTCAACGAGTCATTAATTTGGAATCCGGATTTCACATTATATTGACAAGGAAGAGATCATGCAAGTAGGGATTGAATCAATCAGCTTGTACACCTCGCATTATTACCTGGATCTGCAAAAAATCGCGGAAAAACGGGGGGAAGATTATAACAAATACTATACAGGGATCGGGCAGGAGCGAATGTCGGTGCCCCCACCTGATGAAGACGTCGTCACTCTTGCAGCCAACGCGGTGATTCAGGCGATGGAGAACATTGACGCGCGGCAGATCGACACCCTGATGTTCGCCACCGAATCAGGTGTCGATCAATCCAAAGCAGCAGGGATCTGGGTTCACAAACTGACCAATTTACCAAAAAACATGAGGGTTTTTGAACTCAAACAAGCCTGTTACAGTGGCGCCGGTGGGCTCGCCTTGGCACTACCCTATTTGCTTCAACACCCGGACCGTAAAATACTAATTGTCGCTGCAGATATTGCCCGCTATGGATTGGAATCAGTCGGCGAACCGACCCAGGGTGCCGGCGCCATCGCGATGGTACTCTCAACCTCTCCCAAAATCATGACTTTTGAATTGTCCAGCGGCATCTTTACACAGGATGTAATGGATTTTTGGCGTCCCAACTATCGCGATGAAGCATTGGTGGACGGTAAATATTCAATTAAAATGTACCTTCGAACATTGATGGAAGCGTGGGAGCAATATACTGCTCTCTCCGGCCGTCGATTTGAGGATTTTAACAAATTTGTATATCATTTGCCCTTTGCTAAAATGGGTGAAAAAGCGCATTCTTTTCTCGTCAAGCATGCGGCAGAAACGCTCGAAGAATCCGAATGGCTGAAACAAATTGAAGACGCGGCTGTCTATCAACGCGTCATCGGCAACACCTATGCTGCTTCTGTTTTTACCGCGCTTCAATCTCTGCTGGACGTGTCCACCGAGGACCTAAGCGGCAAACGCATCGGACTTTTCAGCTATGGTTCCGGCAGCGTCGGTGAGTTTTTCAGCGGCGCCGTCCTGCCGGGATATCGTACCCATCTGCACAGCAGTCGTCACCAGCAACAGATCATTTCGCGAATCCCCTTGGATTATAATACCTATGCAGAGTTCTACAGCTATAAATCCAACATGCCGACTGATGGCAGCGCAATAAGCACTCCCATCCACAAAACAGGCTCATTTCGTTTCGCCGGTCTGCAGGAACACAGACGCATTTATGAGGTCGTCAGGTGAAAGCCCAAGCCCCAGGCAAAATTATCCTGAGCGGTGAACATGCGGTGGTTTATGGGAAACCTGCCTTGGTGATGGCGGTTGACCTTTATTCATTTGCAGACCTCGTTCTTGTTGATGAACGGATATTGAAACTCTCTTTGCCGGACTTGACTATTGCTGTTGAGTATGATTTAAATGAAATTGATGATCTGGCACATCGATTACGACGCCGTTATGAGAGTTTCGAGAAAGACCAGTTGCACATCGATCAAGTGCTTTCTACTCCCTCTGAGCTATTTGCTTTCGTGTTTGCATTGTTCCGGGAAAATCATCTCCCAATTATGGAACATGGATTATCGCTGCAAGTGCGCTCAAACATTCCCATCGGCAGCGGCATGGGTTCATCGGCAGCGTCCATCATAAGTGCCTTGATGGGATTATATGGTTTTTATCACGCTGAATTTGACTATCATCAGCTTTTTTCACTCGGCCTTGCTGCGGAAAAACTGGCACATGGTCGTCCCAGCGGGATCGATCCATACATCTCTCTTCATGGCGGATTCATCCGCTACCAAAACATCAAGTCCGAACAGTTGGAAATGCCCAATTTGCCTTTTTACCTTGTCAATACTGGCAAGCCCCTTTCGACCACTGGAGAGTGTGTTTCCCATGTTGGCAGCCAATACTTCAATTCCACCGTTTGGCAACAGTTTGAATCAGTTACCAATGCAATGCAAGCAGCGATCGAGCATGAAAATGGTAAAGATATGATCAAGTGCGTCAGAGAAAATCATCGTTTACTGACTTCAATCGGCGTTACTCCGAAACGCGTTCAGGAGTTCATCCGTACCGTCGAACAAAGGGGTGGTGCGGCTAAAATCGCCGGCGCCGGCTCGATTCGAGGTGAAACCGCAGGCGTTGTTTTGCTGGTCATAGAGGACAATCCGCAATCATTGATCGAACAATTCGGCTATAAGCTTATGAATGCTAAAGGAGAATCTCGTGGCGCCCGAATCGTTTAGAGTGTCAACACCTGGGAAACTGATGCTGCTGGGTGAACATGCTGTTTTAAGCGGGAGTCGTTGTCTGGTTTGCGCCGTTAATCAGCGGTTGAATATGACATTCAAAGTTCGAACGGATCGACGCATCACCATCACTTCCTCTTTGGGTTATTATGAAACCGATATCGATATTTCTGAGATGCCTTCCGACTTTCGCTTTATATTAACAGCATTAAAAACCTTCAAAGAGCAACTCAATCATGGACTTGATCTGAAAGTTGAATCTGAATTTACCCCGACAGTGGGATTGGGATCCTCCGCAGCGGTCACCGCGGCAGTCGTCGGCGGCCTGCTTCAACTTGTCAGAGACAGATGGACACTAACAGATGTTTTCCAAGTTGGATTGAACGTTATTCGCGCCGTTCAAGGATCGGGATCGGGTGCGGACTTGGCTGCGGGCATTTTTGGCGGGATTCTCCTCTATCGTTCGCTGCCTCATGAAATCACTCCCCTTCCTCATATTCATCCGATCACGGTGATTTACTCGGGCGCCAAAACGCCCACGACAGAGGTTATCAAGCGAGTAGGTACGCATTCCGAAAAATTTCCGGACCTATTTCATCACATTTATTCAACCATGGACAAAAGCGTCGAATTGGCAGCAGCGGCGATTGGACAACAAGATTGGATTCAATTCGGAGAATTATTGAATCTCAATCAAGGGTTGATGGATGCTATCGGCGTCAGCAATCGCAGGCTGGCTGAGATCATCTTTGATCTGCGTGCCCACGAAGGAATTTTAGGCGCTAAAATCTCAGGATCCGGCTTGGGCGATTGCGTTGTCGGATTAGGTGAGACAGGCCAGCTCGGCTATGAAAAACTCCCCCTACAAATGAGCAAAGAGGGATTAAGAGTTGACTAAGTACAACGTTATTGAAAAGATATTGGGGGATCGCTCATATCCACGCCAAAATAGCGGCCAAGCCTTTGCCCCATCGAATATCGCTCTCTGCAAATATTGGGGAAAACGAAATGCGGAATTGAATCTGCCGATCAATTCCAGTCTTTCGATTTCTCTCGCTCATCTGGGTACCCATACCACCATTCGTATGGCAGAAGGGATGGATAGCATTTCTCTTAATGGAATGCCGCTGACACTTAATAGCAGGTTTTCCCATCGTTTGATCGAATATCTGAATTTATTTCGTCCTGAGCGCGATTTCTATTTTGATGTTAAAACTGATAATAACTTTCCGACTGCAGCCGGATTGGCAAGTTCCGCATCAGGATATGCGGCAGCGGCGAGGGCACTCAACAATTTTTTCGGCTGGGAATTGGAAGACAATCTGCTATCGATTCTTGCCCGTCTGGGGAGCGGCAGTGCTTCACGATCGATATATCATGGATTCGTAGAATGGGAAGCTGGATTTCATGTTGACGGCATGGACAGCTATGCCCATGTGTTGCCGCATAGGTGGCCGGATTTGAATCTTGCGGTGCTTACCTTATCAATCGGCAGCAAACCAGTCGGTTCCACCGAAGGCATGAAAAGAACGGTCGAAACCTCTGTGCTCTATAAATCTTGGCCGGAAAAGGCTCAACGCGACCTCGATCAATTACGGTTGGCTATTGAACAGAAAGATTTCGAGCTGCTGGGGGAAACTTCTGAATCAAATGCCCTGGCAATGCACGCCACAATGATCGATACCCGTCCATCGGTACTCTACTGGCTTCCTGAGACGGTTGCTGCTTTTCATCAAATCTGGAAAATGCGCTCCGAAGGCGTCAAACTCTACTTTACAATCGATGCTGGGCCCAACGTCAAAATTTTATTCCTCCGAAATGATCTTGATATTGTACGTGCTGTTTTTCCGCAGTGTGAAATCATCACCCCTTTCGATTTTTCAGTTTCATGAAACTCGCTATAACCTTGTGCGTCAAAAGAGAAAAGAAAGGACGATAATGGAAAACAAGCTGTCAGAAAAATGGTTATTAATAAAAAGGAGTGATGCATGAGCAGACTATTCTCTATTTTGTGCATTTGCAGTTGTCTGATTTACGGACAAGATCGCAAGATGATCGGTGATGTCCAGAGAATGCATCCGGCATTCGATGTGCTCATTGATCCGAGCTGTAAAGTTGAAATCCTCGCCGAAGGTTTTGATTGGAGCGAGGGCCCGGTCTGGATCAAAGATGGCCAATACTTGCTTTTCAATGATATCCCTCAAAACACTCTTTTTCGCTGGGATGAGCATCAAGGTTTGTCAATATTCTTACGTCCTGCTGGTTATGCCTTGGGCGAAAATCCGCCGGGAAATGAATTGGGCTCTAATGGCCTGTATGTTAATCCACTGAATGGACAGTTGATCATGTGTGACCATGGCAATCGCTGCATCGCGATGCTGAACATGGGAAAGTGGAATAAAAAGGTGCTTGTCGATCGCTATGAAGGAAAAAGACTAAACAGTCCCAATGACTTGACCATCAGCTCAAGCGGACACATATATTTCACAGATCCTCCCTACGGATTGAAGAATCTCAACAATAACCCGGAAAAAGAACTGCCTTTCAATGGGGTTTATCATGCAACGCCGAACGGCCAGGTTTTTCTGGTTACACAGGAATTGCCCTTCCCGAATGGCATCGGACTTTCGCCGGATGAAAAAACGCTATACGTTGCCAATTCCGGTCAGGAGCCGATCTGGCTCGCTTTTGATGTAGATGAAAATGGAGTGCCAGGCAATGGGCGAACGTTTTATGACGCTTCTACCCTTCGCGATCAGGGAAATCGAGGCGGGTGCGACGGGCTTGCCGTCGATCATCGGGGAAATTTATGGGCGACTGGCCCAGGAGGAGTATTAGTGATATCGCCCGAAGGTGCGCTTTTGGGCATTATTAAAGTCGGTCAAGCGACATCGAACTGTTGTTTCGGCGGTGCCAATCGGGACGAGTTGTACATAACAGCGGACATGTATTTGTGTCGCATCAAAGTAAAAACGCACGGAATTATTCAGTAAAACAATCGAGTGCTTGTGTCGATTTATGTTTATTCGGCCTGAAAAACTACCGTTTCATAAGCCATTGCTCCAAAGACCCCCAAAGCGCCGTCCATGTGCTGTATGGGATAACGATTTGAACGCTCACGGCTATAATCATAAAAGTTTATATCCAGCGATGAAACTTTGAGGCGATAAGTACCGGGTCCGGCGAAGAGAAAAGCAAACATCGTTTGTTCTGTATCCTCTGAAAAATCCATAATTTCAAACGAGTTGCTCAAGCCTTCGATACTAACAGCATAACGATAGGCAAAGGGAGCACCCTGCCAGTTTACTTGAAGGGTTGTAAATGCCCCTACCATCTGCTCTTTGATCGGATCGAGAATCGATGGCCGCGCAGGCATTTGCGTCTCGGCAAATACTTGGCGTCCATCGTTCAACAATACTTCGAGTTGATAATACGCACCGGCCCTGAGCTCGAGATCATTATTCTCATCAGCGTAATTGCCATCAAATAAATGAACGAATGGCACCTTTTGTTCGCCGCAGTGCACAAATACCAGGGCGTCCGATATATAGCGATCGTCGGTTATTTTTTCCTTGATGCTAAAAGTTCGTTCTATACGAATATTCTTCTGATTGTTATTAAGAATCAGCAAACCAATAACATTAATCTCCGGCTTGTAATCGAATTCAGGCTGGCTCGGCTGATCAGTACACGACATAAAAAGAAGTGACGAGAGCAAGACACTTCCAGTTTTGAGCAAATATTTATTCATTTTAAAACGCAATTTCAACTCCCAAGGATGGCAAAATGGGAAACATGTTTATGGTGACCACTTTGGAAGGATTTGAATCATGATCCCAAAAATATAAAAAGACGTTCTTATGATTGTAAACATTCACTATTTGAAGAAATGGATTGATTTCAACGCTGCGGATGTGAAAATTCTTTCGGATGCTGACATCCATTCGGTGGTAAGCTGGATATCGGAATGAATTTTTCTCGCCCAGCCGATTATAAATAGAATCATAAAACTCATTGTCGGTAAAACTCCAATCATAATGAGTATATTTCCCGACAACAGGCGTGTACGGCATGCCGCTGCCATAAACATAAACAAGACCGAACAACCATTTTTTACCCAGGTCGTAATTGAGCGCCAGATTCAGATTATGTCGTCGATCATGCTTGGGGTAATATTCAATTCCTTCAGTTACTCGCCGGGTGACGGCTAATGAGTAGCCAAGCCATCCATTGAGACGACCCACGCTGCGTTTGAGTAGGAATTCCATTCCAACAGCTGATCCGTTACCGACATAAAAATCGTCAGATTCATTTTCGGCTTCGCCGTTTTCGTTCAATTCCAGCATATTATCCAGAGTTTTATAATATCCTTCGCATGT
>RPQV01000026.1 GCA_003818595.1 Calditrichota bacterium | reverse complement strand
TGCCCGCTCAGATTGTAGATACTTAACTCGATAAACTCCTGCTGCGCAAGCTGGTACTCGATGCGTGTTTCCGGGTTAAAAGGATTGGGATAATTTTGTCGTAATTCGAACGTTTCAGGAGGCAGAGTTGATTGAGCGATCATCGTCTTCAGGTTGACTGAAATTGTGGAACTGTAAGAGAGAGCTCCACTTAAACTGACATCCTGGAGCTTATAATAATAAAGACCCGAAGTACCAGGAGAATCGATATATGAATAATATGCACCGGAGGTTGCATTACCCTCGGCGGGAATTATTTTAGCATTCAATTTAATAAAACCACTGTCAGGTGCGACACTGCGGTAAACATTGAATCCGGCCTGATCTACTTCTGCCAATGTCTGCCATTGCAGATGAACCTGTTCATTGTGCGCCGTCGCCGTGAAAGAGCTCAATTCCGCAACAATTGGATTCAAATCAGCATCATCAGTCGCCTCGGCGATCACCGGATTGTACTTTGTCGAATTGTTGAACAGGTACTGTTGTCCACCCATCAGGGCTTGTTGAAAGCTGAGTCCCGCATTGAATGCATCATTCAGGATCTTCATTTTAACATGCGCCCAGCCTGAAGGCGCTGCCGGCAAAGGATTTGACCAGTCTGTGGAATTCGCAAAATTCAATTCAATGGTGATCGCCAATCTTGATGAGGTGTTGTTATTTAATATTGGAGCACCTTGGTTGCTGTTGTTTCCATAATATGACAATGACGGGTTACCTCCGATACTGCCCTGTGTCAGCGCACCCTTGGTAACCACAACTCCAATAGATGGATTGGAATTATTATACACATTTTGCCCAAACGCGTTGGAGTTATAATTCAGATAAACCTGAGTGCTGCCGATGCGGGTGTCGCCAACGGCGCCGCGCGCCTCGATATCGAATTCGTAATATTTATAATTGCCGTCATTGCTGATCCGACCGTTCGCAAAAGTATAGGTGATGCTCTCCGCCAAGAGCGACATTGAACAGATCAGCAAGAGGAAGAGTGAAAACAACAACCGTCTTATCATTATGGCCTCCATATCTGTTTTGAGCGTATTTCAGGGAACCTGTGTTCCCTTGCCGACATTGCTCTTCCAATAATCATTGTTATCATCATTCTGTACTTCGCCGTTTAAATTAAAATCGGCGCTTTGATAGCCGTTGAGGCCTACCTGGGCTTTCCAAAAATCGTTTTTGTCGTCATTTTGTACTTGACCGTTGCTGTTGGCGTCACCGGTGAAGGCGCCGTATATGCCGGCTTCGAGTAATTTCCCGTCACTACCGTAAAATTGGCCGAGAGACGCAGAAAAATCATAAAGAGTCGGCGTAGCACTGTTTAAGGCAATGGACAAAGCACTCATAATCGCCAGATGATTGCGTTGACGCAACACCACATAATAATTGCCGCTGACTACATCCGGCAGACTGAGTTTGGTTATGGCGCCGTCCCATTCAACCGCGTTGCCGTTCGTCTTGAGGAAAAAAGATCTTTGCGAAACCGTCGGACCCGCAGCAGAGCTGCGAAGTTCGATGCTCACCCAATCAACGATGTCTGTCGGAACTCGCTTCACCACACGGGTATCAGAAAAAGTGGAGGTCAACGGAAGGTAATTTTGGGCAGTCAGATCAGTTCTCATCAACCCGCCACCCTGGTAGGCGCCCTCAAGAAAAGCCTTCACGCTTAACAATACAAAATCCCGTTCAAACAGGGCAAACTCACCCGGCAAATCGACTTGAGCGGAAACCCGATTCAGAACGGTGTTGACAAGACCTCCCTCGAACTGCCATGTTGAACCATTCCAACGATGCAGTTGCAGTTTTGACTCATCCAGGCTGCTGACGTCTTCATCATTGTATGAAATGAAAACCTCGCCCGACAAAGAAGTCAAGCCGGAACTTGAGGAAACAGACCAAACACAATTGATATAACGATCGTTAATTGGATTTTGCAGACAACCATTGGTTTGAGTCACGGTGATCACACCATTGCCGCTGACAGCTGTCACATCCAAGCCAAGCCTGCGGCCATCCCCAAATTCATTAAACTCAAAGGAACCCGTTGCGGCAATTTGCTCATCGTCGCTGATCCAAGGGCAGACATCCCGTGCAGACAGTGCCCATCTGCCATACAATGCAGGCATCATCCAGGCATCCTTCCAGGGCGCCGATAAAATGTCTGACGGCCAGGCGCCGGTGTAAATTGAATCAGCCATGGCAAATGAATAAAGGTAGAGCCCTAAATCCGATCCCGGACTGGAATCAAGGATCGAGTTGTCCAAATCAATTTTAATTTCATATTGTGTATGTCCGGAAGATGTAGAACTGACAGCCTCGACGCCATTGGCCGAAACCGCATTTGCCCATTCCAAATCAAACGGCCACCAGCCTCTCAAGCCTCGATACCATTTATTGAGCGTCGAATTTCCTCTTGCAAACCAATAATTTCCTTCTTCATTGAAGGAATTAACACCCCATTTAAGATCGAGGTCCTTATCAAAATAAAGGCCTATCTGGTCATCGACGTCGAGTGAAGCGTTCGCAGCGTCGTCAATCGCCAGATAAAGATAACGATCATCATTAAAACCATACAAGGTCACTGGTGAGGATGATCCAGGACGAGTAATCAGGATAGAATAGGCATTGCTCCATTCATCAGGCTGAAGCAGGCCATTCAGTTCCGGACTCTGAAATTTCCAGGGAGAAACAATGCGCTGACCGCCTTCAGCCGGGCTTGCTGAAGCTAAAGCGGAAAAGTCACCCTCAACTCCATCATAGACTGCTTTGATCTTGTAATAATAGGTTAAACCATTCTGAGCAGTATCATCACGATAAAATTGTTTTTCAATATTGGATGCAAGGAGAGAAAAGGGTCCTGATTGATCAACCGCCCGATACACTCGATAGGAACTCGCCTGATAGGATGAGATCATGGGTTGAGGTAAATCGCTCTCGCGAATTCGATCGTTCAGTTTACGCTCGGCTCGTTCTCGTTCGTTAACATTATCATTGCGGTCATCTGATGCTGAGGAAAAGAGAGCCGCAGGTTTGTGTTCCTTTTCAATTCCCAGCGGTATTTGTCCGGAAGGCGGTTCCCATACCAAAGGGACAGAGTGATCATAGCCGCCAAAAGCTTTGACAAAAAGCGGCGCCGGTTTGCCGAGCGTGCAACCGGTATTGAAAAACTGCAGTATTAACGCCATCAGACTGGTGCGCGAACCGCTCTGCCACCCGCCAAACTGAAAAGATATTCCCAAGGTTCGATAGACTGAATTATCGTACCCGACTCCGCATGCGTAAGCAGGATTTTGATTGGTGAAAAAAACCGATGCACCTTCTTGAGGCGCTAGGCGATCTATATATTTTTGAGACATGGTGTATGAGGAGACAACATCACCGCTACAAAAGACACCTCGTATTTCAGCTAAATCTCCTTCCCCGTCAGCTTCGCCGTTAATATAAAACCGGGCATGCAGAGAAGTAGGGAAATCCCAAGCCCAGGTGTCTCCCCCTTCCATATAAAGTTTGCCACCCTGATTGAGATAATTGATCAGATTCTGAATTTCTGTGGCGTTGGTTGAAGAAGAGAGAACGTATGTACTGGGATTTACTCTTAAAAAAAAAAAAACATAAACATAATTGGAAAATGTCTGCGACTTCAAATCAGTGGTAATAATCGACGTTTTGCCGTTCGCGGTCAATGCAGTTTGAATGGCTTGGGCACTTGTGGTCGCGACATTGTTGGGATTCCAAATCAAAGCATCTGCAGCGAGAGAAGTGTTTATTTTCAACAAAACGAGCAGACAAAAAAAGGTCAAGACTTTTCTCATTTTAATTTCTCATGCGTTTTTGAATTGCATCGATTCGTTTGCCGTTGATCAACTATCATGGCATTACAGAGTATGATGGAAACATAAGATGCCCTGTTCTGTATGAAAATAAAATACGCCAAATTGCTGTTTTTGCGCACTGTATTATCTCGCCATCAGGGTACTTGACTTCCTTTGCCTACATTTTTATTCCAAAAGTCATTATTGTCATCATTCTGTACTTGGGCGTTCAGATTGAAATCAGCCTCTAGGTACCCAAAGGTTCCAACCTGCACTTTCCAATAATCATTTTTGTCATTATTCTGCACTTGGTCGTTGCCATCGGCGTCACCCGCATACAATCCGAATCGGGAGACGGGGGACGATTCAAGAAGTTTGGCATCTTGACCATAATATTGGGAAATATCGCTGGTGAAATCATAATTTTCGGCAAAATGGCTCTTGAGGGATTTGGTACCTGCACTCATGATCGAAAGATGATTGCGATGACGGACGACCAAGTAATAATCTCCTACTGGAGCATTAAAAGCAATTGCGGTGGTTGTTCCATTGAGATCAACGATGCGTCCGTCCGAACGAAGAAAAGCGCAACGGGAGGCAATCGCTTGACCGTTCGGATTCGTACAAAGTTCCAACAAAATCCAGTCCACAACATCTGCTGGAATATCGTTGACTCTCCGGACATCCGAGGCATAAGGTGAAGTCAAAGGAATAATCCCGGCGTTTTTCAAATCCGTCCGCATTTGATGAAGGGCAACGTCATATGCGCCTTCCAGGAATATTCTGCATTCCAACTGCACGCCTTTCACCCACAGTGAATAATCGCGCGCGCTCAACTTGATCTCCATTTTGCCGGATTGATCAACAAATGACGCCGGAGTGGACGAACGTTTCAAAACATCGATAAAAACATCATTGACATTCAATCCGGTCATGTTGAGACCGTGCAGCATATTGAGCGGTTCACCGGCATAATTGATGGCGGACAGCACATCTCTGCCGCTCGGTGTGTTGCGTATTTGAAAGAACAGTGTTGTATTCGGATAACCTGACTGATAAGATGTTGGATATGGAGTGCTGAACCGGCTGAGATAGTCACGTTGAGTAGCGCCGTAGATATGCGTCCGATGAGCCGCCATGAGTGCATCGATTTCACGCTTTAGCCCACCATTAATATAATCTTTATAAAAAATGCAGGGAAGGCCGATCTGATTATTACTGAGCAAATAAGCATAGGCCAGAATCGGATCGTTTACGATATATTGACCGCTGTCGCGGAAGTCATGATTACCGGCAAATGTCACCACTTCGTGGCCTATGGCGCCGGCGGCGTCGCACATGCCCGATTGAAAAACATTGCGGACATCATAGCCATAGGAGTCACAGGCGTCTTTGAGCGCCTGGCGCAAAGCAAAATCGAACACGCGCGGCTGAATGGCGATTTTGGTATCCTCATCCATTTTTGATTTGACGGAATTCACCCAATTCTTCAAAGTCGCCGCACCGTTGTCGTAATACTCTCCGACTACGATTCCAGGATCAATCCCATTGTCATGAAGGTCATCGAGTAAATCACCGACAAATTCAAAAGTAAAGTGCTTTACCGCATCCATTCGTAGTCCGCGTATCGACACGTCGTTCCAAAGCCAGCGCGTCCATTCGAACAAGGTATTCCTGGTCGATGCGACATACTGGTCATAATCATAAAAAAACCAGGGCCAATCCCAGTCTCCGGCAAGTTGAGTCGGACTGCCGTTTGGTTTAAAGTTCAAATAGTTCATTGCCCCAAGACCGCTGGGCAATTGACTGAAATCTGTATAGGTTTGGAACGCCAGTGCGCCCGCGATGTTGCTGCCGTTATACCATATTTCGTATGGATGATGATCGGAATAATCTCCATCACGGTTGGCAATCACGATATAGAGATTGTCACCGCCACTATAATAATCGTCGGTGCCGAGCATCAAAGCATATTCGTCGATTTTGCAGCCAAGTCCGTCAATATTGGCGAGAAAATTACGGCCCAAGGTGATGGGATTGTTAGGCTCTCCACAACCTCCACCGGCGTTTGGTTCACTTTCTGCACCATCTGGCAATCCTTGCCATCCCACCTTGTTGGTCCAGGCATATATTTTATAAGGTTTACCAAAGAATTTGGCATGTTCTGAGGCGGATTTTATTTTAATATAATAGGTTCCGCTTCCACGGCCGCTGCTTCCACCAATCGGCAAAAGCAATCGAAACCGATCCGAGGGATAGGGATTGTCGCCATTTTGTGCTTTCTGCCAGGTGTAGTTTTTAACCCACCCGGCAACGGACGGATTATTCTCCGGAAATCCTCCGTCGCGATGATTATAAATCACATCAGCGATTGCCTTGATGCCATGGTTGGAAAAAGCAGTAATAACGGAATTGACTTCGACCCGTGTGCCAAAACGAGTTGGACCGCCGCCGTATTCTCCTAAATCATACAAATCCTGAGGATCGTAACCATTACTGCCGCTGCCAAAACTAGATCGGGACAAGGGAGGCAACCACACATAGGTGAATCCGGCGTTCGCCAAATCAGCCGCGCGATTCTCAAGCGTATCAGCCCAGCTATATCCATCCAAAGTTCCCGGGTAATCCCAATACCATCCCTGCAGTATAAAATCCTGAGAAAAAAGATGATAACTGGTGATCATGACCATCAAACAACAGAAATAGATACTCTGCGTTCTTCTCATTCTCATTATTTCCTCGAACGGGTACAGTCTCTATATCTTGAATGGAGCTGAACTCAAAGCAGCCGCCATTTTAAAATAATATACGGAAAAAAAGAGAACTGCGGCAATAGTTATAAATGCGAAAGCGGGGCTGACAGTCAGAGATGAGGCGAGAGGTGAGTCAGGCAAAAATTATGGCAAAGACAACAGAAAAATGAACAAATCGGCAAAATTCGAATTATCAGCTTTCGGCTTCTTCAAAAATATGGCGTACGTCGACCACCGTTTTGGCTTTGAGCAGTTTTTTCCTCACCGTATCCTCTTTGAGGATTCGCGATAATTTTGCCAATACTGAAAGATATTCCCCGACCGCTTTGAGCGGAGTGCCCAACAAGAAGAGCAGTTTTACGTTTTGTCCATCTGCTGCTGAAAAATCAACCCCATCTTTCAGGCGCGTCATGGCGATGGTAATCTGATCAATCTGTTGTGTCCTCGCATGCGGAAGCGCCATCCCCTTGCCGATCGCGGTACTTCCTAAACTTTCCCTCTCAAAAACAGCATCCACAAATTTCTGCACATGATTGACGGCGCCCATCCGTTTCATCATTTCTACCGTTTTTGTGATCGCTTCACCTTTATCTGCGGCATCAACATCTAAAAAGATGAGGTTCTGTCGCATATAATCGATGATTCTCAAAATACTCTCCTTCGAACAAAATAAAATTCGGCAAAAAAAAAGACAGCTTAATCAAGCTGCCTTCAAGCCATATAAAATTACTAAAAATTGGATTAAAAGTCAATATCAATCGAGAATTTTCACAACTATTCTCTTGAGATGAGCACCGCATTTCGATCGACAATCGCTCGATCCAAATCCTGCTGCCACAATTTCCCCAATCGTTTGCTGCACCAACTCACATTCGTCTTGATTGGATGTTCTAACCTCCTCGATGGACGCGGCAGGATGATTCAAAAGATAATCGATATGCCATCTCAGCACCTTTTTATCCTTACGGCAATGCCGTGCCAATCGATGCGCCAGGTTTTTTCGGGCGCTGCCGCAATAAACATACAGACCTTCAGGAAAATCCAACTCTCCCAATTTTCCAATTCGGATCCGACACGACTGGGCTAAGCGTATGAAAAGCTGATAGCTTTTATCGCCACATTCATTTTTGTTCTGGCGGGATTTGGGATCGCAACCTGATTTCCGGTCATCCTGGGGATCGATAACACTCTCCTTCGTTCCTAATAATTAACGCCTTTAACGCTTTTTAATTGAACATGTTTCAGCATCATTCGGAAAAAACATCCCCATAGTTTGTAATTGATTTTGTGGCATATTTTTGCTACCATATTGAGAAATAAATGAATTCTGTTTGTTAATAATCAACCACATGAAAATGATAAAGTACGTTCACCTGTTACTGCCCATGCTGGCATTTGTTCAATTGCCTGCCGCGGAGACAGCGCCACAAAAGCTGTTTAACGGTCGCGACCTGACCAACTGGCAGACTACTCCTTTTGGCCCATCAGGAGAAGTCAAAGTGCAGAACGGAGTCATTATTCTGGGCATGGGGGACGGGGCGACAGGCATCACCTGGCAAGGTGAAAAATTGCCCGTGGATAACTATGAAATCTCACTTCAAGCATGTCGATTGGCTGGAAATGATTTTTTTTGCGGATTGACTTTCCCCGTTCATGATTCGTTTCTCACATTGATCATCGGGGGCTGGGGCGGCTCCTTGATCGGTCTTTCCTGCATCGACGGCTATGATGCTTCCGAAAATGAAACCATGCGCATCAAAAGCTTTCAAAACCGGCAATGGTATAACATCAGATTGCGGCTGCAGAACCAGATGATTCTGGCGTGGATTGATGGGGAAAAGTTTGTAGAATGCAATATCGATGAGAGGGAAATGAGCCTCAGACCAGAGGTGCTGCTTTCCCGACCGCTGGGAATTGCATCCTGGTATACCAAGGCAGGATTAAAGGATATCATATTAACACCGATTCAGACCACTCCATGATTCCGCCTATGACAATGACAGCCGAGGGTAACCGCTCAAAACCAAGTACTTCAGAGGTGCAAAATGACGGAAATGACTCATTTATATAAAATTCACAGTTACGAAACCGACGTGACCGGCAAAGCCAGAGTGACTTCCCTATTGAATTATATGCAGGAAAGTGCCTGGAATCATGCTGAGGCTCTCAACGTTGGATATTCACACCTGATCGAAAAGAAACTGGTGTGGGTGCTTGCCCGTCTTCGATTGAAGATTTTTCAATTCCCGCAGTGGGGTGACACTGTGACGCTGAAAACCTGGCCTTCCGGATATGATCGCTTGTGCTGCTTTCGCGATTTTCTTTTCACCAATTCCCAGATGGAATTGGCACACGCATCATCAACTTGGATCGTGGTCGACCTTGTCAACCGCCGACCCCAGCGGACGGAAAGTTACATCAATCTGGATGTCGAACATCCTCCGCCGGTATTTGCTGAATTTGTGCCGAAAATCGGCGCTATAGAAGCTGCAAATGTTGTTTCCCACACGCGGGTTCAATATTCTGACCTTGACGTGAACAGCCATGTCAATAATGTCAAATACATCGAGTTTCTGTTCAACAGCTTCAGTGAGGAATTTTTGTCGCAACATCGACTTGAAGATTTAACAGTGAACTATATGAACGAAGCATTATTGAATGATGAAATATCTATCCGCACACATCAACATCAGGATCATTTATTTTTTCATCTGCTCACTCGTGGAAAAGACAAAGTTGAGATACTGCGCGCCCAGACAAACTGGCAGGCGACAAAATGACCCCTCAATTCCAAGATCGCATTCTCAACCCCTGGACAAATTGTGGAGAGAAATCATGAAGGTCACTCTTTGCTTTTTAATAGCCCTCTGCTTTCCGGTTTTTGCGACCAAATTCACCAGTGTCGCCTTTTCACCCGAGTCTCCCGGCCTTTACCAAAAATTTGAAATCCGTTTTGCCGTCAGCCGAGGCTATGATAATCCATTCAATCCTACCGAAGTTCAAATGGATGCTGTTTTTACAGCTCCGAGCGGAGCCATAGTCACAGTTCCGGCTTTCTGGTTTCAGGACTTTGAGAGAAGGCTGGATGGAGAATATGAAAAATTGGATGTCAAAGCTAAAGCTGAATGGCGCGTACGCTTCACCGCGACAGAACTCGGCGCCTATTCTTTTTATCTCCGCGTGATCGATATTGACGGACCCAATCAATCCGATCGATTCGAATTTGAGGTCAAACCTGCCAAGTCCAGAGGATTTATACATGTTGACCAGCTGAATTCCCGTTGGTTGTCCTTTGATGATGGTTCATTCTATTTACCATGGGGCCAAAATATCGGCTGGGGCGCCAACGGCGGGACCTTCGACTATGATCTCTACATGGGTAAAATGGCCGATGCCGGCGAGAATTGGATGCGAATATGGCTTACCCACTTTTACGATGGACAAACACTCGAATGGAACGCCAACTATGGTAATGGCTGGTATCATGGACTGGGGATCTATAGCCAACAAGGAGCTTGGAAACTCGATTACATAATCGATGCGGCGGAAAAAAACGATATTTATATCCAATTTGTCACGCAACATCATGGCCAGTTTTCGGCAAGTGTGAATCCCAATTGGGACGACAATCCCTACAATATTCAAAATGGTGGTTTTCTCCACAGCGGCGATGAATTCTTCATCGACGAAAACGCCAAAGAGCTTTACAAACGCAAGATGCGTTATACTATCGCGAGATGGGGTTACAGCACAGCCATTCTCGCCTGGGAATTGTTCAATGAAGTTCAGTACACCGATAATTATGAACATAACTACCCCAACGTCGCTTCCTGGCATCAGGAGATGGCGGCTTTTATTCATAGTATCGATCCGTGGAAACACCTTATCACCACTAGCGCACGCGACGGCGATGATAAAATCTGGGCACTGCCTGAATTGGACATGACTCAAATTCATTACTACGGAGGAGGCGTGCGCGAAGCGGTGCGCCGGCGTCATTTAAGCATGATGGTCTATGAAAAACCCAATATCATTGGAGAATTCGGAAGTGATACGGCGACCCCCGGAGATGATCCCAGCGGTACGACGCTGCATCAAGCGCTATGGTCAACCGCAATGGTCGGCGGCGGCGCCATGCCGTGGTGGTGGGACAGCTTTATCCATCCAAACAATCTCTATTACCATTGGTCGGCTTTGGCCGCCTTTTGGCGTGATGAAGATCTGCGAATTGGAGATTTTCAGCCGATTCCGGTCAGCCTGATCAGCGGCCCTGAATCACAAAATGGCGCACGCGTCACCCCCGGAAAAGGATGGGAAACATCGACGCAACATGAATTTACCGTTTTAGCGGATGGATCAGTACCCGATTTGATCAATCTGTCGCAATTTCTTCAAGGTTCAGACAAGGAAGCCATGGGGCGAGAAGCCATTCTTTTAACCTCCTTCATCAAACCGTCGGTTTTTGCGGTTCAGATCAGCTCGGCATCTTCCTGGATGCCCGGCAAATTACAAATATACATCGATGAAAATACGCAGCCTCAAGTCGATGCCACGCCTACCCCGCCTCAACGCTTTCAGATTGATATACCGGCAGGCGAGCACAAAATTCGACTGTTTAATGCCGGAACAGACTGGCTGCAGATTGAATATATTGAATTCAGCGGCTTTGGCCTCAGCGCTGCCGCCGGATATGCATTGTCAAATGGGGACATCACCTATGCGTGGATTTATGACCGAGACTTTATCGCCGGCGTTTCGCCGCATGGGTCGCTGCAGGATGTCACCGCGATTTTCCCGTATCTTTCAGGGGAATTTCAAGTGGAGCAATGGGATACCTGGCAGGGTCAATTCATGGAGGGGAATACCTTCACAGACAAGAATCAACTCGGCGTGCCATTGATCGGTTTTACAGGCGATATGGCCATGAAAATCATCAGAACAGGCACCCAAGTGAGCAAACAAAGCCAGTCAACCAGTTCATTTCAACTTGATGGCGTCTATCCGAATCCCTTCAATCCGTCCACAAGATTGAATATTAATCTGCCGACGGATGGAACGGTTGAAATTACGCTGTTTGATCTATTGGGACATGAACTATTTAAGCGGTTGTGCGTCGGCTTATCCGGTGAGAATGCATACGTCCTGGATCTAAGCGGATATAGCGGCGGGGTGTACCTGGTTCGATTAACATTCGCTCAACAGATTAAAACGGCAAAAATCCTGTATCTTAAATAACTATTTTATCTTCAGGTGCGCCTGTAGACGATCGCAAGGGCGGGGGGATTACATCTTGCCGGCGCCGAAGACGCGCACACTGATATCCTGCCTTCGCGCACATTAGAGGTAAAAGTTACTCATAAGATGGGAGGATTTCCCGCTGGATACACTGTCAATCCGGGTGATTTGATCTTGTTTCCATTGCAGGAATTCACTACTTTAATTTTTCATTAACACAGACCTCAGGGCAGTCACTGATGCATAAATCTCCGGTTGTTCTTATTCGTTGCGAGTCATATGAACTGCAGGCGGTTTCTGCTGCAGTCGAAAGAGGTTTATCCTTGCTTGGCGGTATTGAACGCTATATCCTACCGCAAGAAAAGATTCTTCTCAAACCCAACGTCCTTGCCGGTGATCAACCGGAACGATGCATATCCGTTCATCCGTCAGTCTTTCGAGCGGTCGCCGCATCCGTACAAGCCGTAACGCCGCACGTGACATTCGGAGACTCACCAGGATTCGGCCGGCCGGCTACGCATTTGAACAGGGCCGGAATGACAGCCGTCGCAGGAGAATTGGGAATTATTCAGGCAGATTTTGAAAATGGTCGCGAAGTAGCAGCTATAGGCTCCCAATCCACTAATAAATTCGTCCTCGCCAATGGGGTCATCGAATCTGATGGTCTCATCAGCATCTCTAAATTTAAAACTCATCAGCTAACACGCTTGACCGGGGCCGTAAAAAATCAATTCGGCTGCATTCCGGGGCTGCGCAAAGCAGAATATCATGTCATTTTGCCCAACGCCTATGAATTTGCCAATATGCTCATCGCTCTCAACCTTCTGATCAAGCCGCGGCTGTATATCATGGATGGTATCTGGGCGATGCAGGGGAATGGTCCTCGCGGCGGTGATAAAATTCCGATGAATGTGCTGCTCTTTTCTCCTGATCCGATAGCCCTTGACGCCATGGCGGCCAGGCTGATTGATCTTGATCCCCTTATATTGCCCACCACAAAACCCGGCGCAAATTGGGGTCTCGGTGTTTATACTGATGAAGAAATCGAATTGCTCGGCGATCCACCGCAGCAGTTTTACAACAAAGACTTCCAAGTCAAACGAACTCCGGTTGAGATAGTGGCAACACTACGCGGCGTGTCCACCCTAAAAAACCTGATTTCTCCCCGTCCTTTTATCCAATCTCTCAAATGTGTCAAGTGCGGCATCTGTGTCTCCGCCTGTCCAGTGGTACCCAAGGCGCTGTCTTGGATGGATGAGAACAAAAAGATGCCTCCACAATACACCTATTCACGCTGCATCCGCTGTTTTTGTTGTCAGGAGATGTGCCCGGAAGGTGCAATTGAAATAGAAACGCCGCCTCTGGGAAGACTTTTCAATCGATTCTGCCGATGAACGGCCGAGTGTTGATTCGTCAATCGTTCATCTTGTTCGGCTTTTGACAAACGTTTCAGGACGTTCGGAAATTAATCAGCGTCATTCATATTACATATCTTCATGCAGTGGGGCAGGACAAATAAAACGAATCACAATCGCGAGGAAATCATGGAAAAACTGACCATCAGAGAAAAAAGCAGCTATGCCATCGGTGAAATTGCCTCCAACATTATTTGGGCGACGATCATGTTTTTTCTCGCCAATTTTTATACCGACGTTTTCGGCCTTCCGGCAGCAGTCGCCGGAACCATGTTTCTCATCGTCAAACTCTTTGACGCCGCCAATGATCCCATCATGGGTATGATTGCGGATCGTACTCGATCCCGATGGGGAAAGTTTCGTCCTTATCTTCTGTTTGCCTCCGTACCTTATGCCGTTGCCGGCATTCTGATGTTTATCACACCCGATTTTTCCTTCACCGGAAAAATCATTTATGCCTACGTCACCTATACCATGATGATGGTGATCTACACCGTGATGATGATTCCGTATGCAGCATTGGGAGGGGTGATGACCTCCGACCCAATCGACCGCACCAGCCTGCAGTCCTTTCGTTTTGTCGGCGCTTTTACCGGCAATCTCCTCATTCAGGCTTTAACCCTCAAATTGGTGAATCACTTCGGCGCAGGTAACGATGCTCGCGGCTATCAAATCACCATGTCCATATTCGCTGTCATGTGCATCATCTTTTTTTACATCACCTTTTCCGGGACACGCGAACGTGTTCAGCCCGATCCATTGACGCAAACCTCGATAAAGCATGATTTGAAGGACCTGCTCAGCAACCGCCCTTGGATTATTGTTGCCCTGGTTCTATTTGTCATGCTCATCTATATCGGCATTCGCAGTGCAGTGATCGTTTATTATTTCATTTACTATGTCGGTAATAAAGGATTGACAGCGGCTTTTTTGACTGGCGGCACGCTTTTAGTCATTGCTTCGATGCTGCTGCCCAAATGGTTGACGTTGAAATTCGGCAAACGGAATTCGTTGGTAGGTCTATTGATCATCACAGGAGTAGCCATCGGCTGCAACTGGTTTGCACGACCGCAGGATATTGTTCTGATATTCGCGCTGCATTTCATTCAAGCTGCCATCTCCGGACCGACCATGCCGCTGCTTTGGTCGATGATGGCCGATGCGGCTGATTATTCTGAATGGAAAACCGGCCGACGAGCCACTGCTCTTTTTTATTCAGCCTCGACATTTGCTCTCAAATCGGGCGGCGCCTTGGGTGGCGCCTTGGCATTGTGGATACTGGCGGCCTATGGCTATCAGGCAAATGTTGAGCAAACGCCATTTAGTCTGCTCGGCATGCGTCTGATGATGAGCTTTTTCCCCATGGCAGGCGCGCTCATCTGTGCGGCATTGGTGGCCTTTTATAATCTCTCCGAACGCCAATTGCTGCAGATTGAAAAAGACCTGAACCAACGGCGTGCGAAAAGCTGAGTTTCGAG
>RPQV01000025.1 GCA_003818595.1 Calditrichota bacterium | reverse complement strand
TCAGAACTGCGGATTCTGCTTCCAAGGTGATTTCAGTCGCTCCACCGTTTATGCTGAGAGTTAGATCGTCCTGCATTTCAGCTTGAGGGATTGAAGCCGTCAAGATCAAGGGAAAAGCCAAAAGGGCAGCGATGCAGACGCAAAGGGTTTTCATGTTGAACTCCTGCTGCAAATTTATGGTCGTAATTTTCGCCACATCAAGGCATGCATACCTTGACTTGGCACTGAGTTATTCGTGAGATATTGACCCATCTCAATATTTTGCATTCTCTCAGACAGAGCCGAATAAATGACGATATTAAAACAAGCCCTGTCAACTGCGTATTTCGTCGTCGAGAGATTTGCTCTTAATGATTGGTCAATGTATCCAAATTATATGCCAATAGTGCAAGAGGCGATCGGACCGTCTTTGTTGTCCGGCTTTTCAATTTGGATTTTATGCCAAATATTGCTAATATTCAATAATATATACTGGCAAATACTATTTTCAGCGTCAAACTGACTTGATAAACTCTGAAATTTTAATCAAAATATTCTTTATATCGGTACTTGCAGTTACGCATGACAATCTCTTCTTTATTAAATCAAAGGAGTGTATCGTCAATGCAAGATCGCTTGTAACTGTATCATTTGAGGTCATAATGTATGGAGTTCACACGATGAAAGCAAAAATGGTCATTGTTTTAATTTTTGTTGCCTCTTTACCCTTGCTCAGTCAATCCATAACACACGAGGGGCTGGCGATGCAGAGCAAAATCCTGCCTGACAAAGTCAAATTCTGTGTTTATTTGCCGCCGGATTATGAAAATTCCTCCCGGCGTTATCCGGTGGTCTATTTGCTGCACGGGTATTCTGATAAAGAATGGGCATGGGTACAATTTGGAGAGGTTCAAATGTCCGCCGATCAGGGGATTGAAGCGGGTGAAATCCCGCCGATGATCATCGTCATGCCGGATGGCAAGGTGACATTTTATGTCAATGATTACTCCGGCGTGGATCGATGGGAAGACATGTTCATCAAAGAATTCATTCCGTTTATTGATGCGAATTATCGTACGCGTACTGAGAAAGAATTTCGCGGTATTTCGGGACTTTCCATGGGCGGTTACGGCTCCTTGATGTTTTCGATGCGCTATCCTGATGTTTTCGTCGCCTGTGCCGCGTTCAGCGCCGCGGTGTGGGAGGACGAGGAGTTGATCGGCAGCGGCGACAGCCTGCAATATGACGGATTTTTCAGCACAATTTTCGGACCGCTGGTCAACGGCGATTTGCCTGTTTTCTTCCGCGATCATCATCCACTGGACTTGGCAAAAAATCGTCCCGTGGAAGAACTGAAAAAGGTGCGCTATTACATTGATTGCGGCGATGATGATTTTCTCATCAATGGAAACATGGCGCTGCACAAAGTTATGAAGCAGCGGCAGATTCCCCACGAGTTCCGCGTCAGGGATGGAAATCACAGCTGGCCCTATTGGCGAAGCGGGATCACCGAAGGATTAAAGTTCATTGGCGCCAGTTTCCATCGATCCTAAACCCGCAGTCGAATCGATTCATCAACGGTTAGGAATCCGCCTGGTTGCCGTACTCAGTCTTTCAGCGCGTAATTTGGATAATTGTTCGTCCCGATCTACGGATTTCCCGGCCAAAAGGCAGGAACAAAGGCCATCGGTCCGCTGTTCAAATTACACTGTTATTGAGGAGTAACATGCGCGAAATTGGAATTGTGGCCGCGGTCGACGGTTCACAGGCAGTTGTCAACATCACGGCCGGAGAGCAGTGCAACGGCTGCACCGTGTGCCGATCGCTGGGAGAAAACCGTATGCAGGTCATCGCCCATAATCGTGCCTCGGCCCGGGCAGGAGACATGGTGGCCATTGAAGTGGCGCCGTCCAAGATCATAAAAAATTCATTTATCGTGTTCATTTTCCCCCTGCTGATGTTGATCATCGGCTATGTATTAGGCAGTGAAGTGCTTTCGTCCTCATCGCAAGGCGCGGGCATCATCGGTTCGCTGACGGCCGTTATTTTATCATTTGTCATCATACGCCTCACCGATGTTCGCCGCCGGCGTCAAGGCGTCGAAGATGTCGAGGTCGTTGAGATATTACCCCCCACCAGTTAATCAGGACACTGTATGCAGCCAAAGATCGCTTTCCTAATATTCTTTTTCCTTTCGGCTTTTTCCCATCTTCTGGGAACGACGAATCATATTACCCTGATCTCGTCGGATGCGCGCCATATGACAATCCAATGGACTGTCGATGAATGGATAACCCGAAAAATTGACACGGCTGCCGGGAGTCTGCAGCTCTACACATTCACCAATGCCGAGGCGTTTGGTGAAATCGGTGCTCCCCGTCTGCCCTATCAATCGGTTGTCCTTGGTATTCCTGAAGGTGCGGAAGTTTCAGCTCAGCTGGTTGATGCGGATGAGGAACTGATCGATAACGTCGTGCCCGCGCCGAATCCCCGCATGATACAGACGGAAATCGGCAGCCGTCTTGAGTACGAGATGAACGATGAATTATATCAGAACCCGGAGCTGCTGCCTCAATCGCCGATCCGAATTGATGCGCCGTATCGCTTTAGAAATCAACAGGTGGTCAAAATTGCGATTTTCCCGCTCTTGTACCGACCTGCTCAACATCAGGTCAAAAAATACAATCGTCTTGTCATTCGAATTGATCTGACCGGCGGCGACGTCAAACGCGCTCAATTACCGGCGCGATCCTCCGATGAGGAAACGCTGTATAAGAATTTGCTGATCAATTACGAACAGGCAAAGGAATGGCGACTGGCAGAGCAAGCGCCACGTCTGTTCAAGTCCGATCGGCAGTTTATTCAGGGAGAAAACTGGTATAAAATCGTCATTTCCGGCAACGGCGCCGGAGGCAAAGAAGGCATTTACAAAATCACCGGTGCAACACTCAAAAAAGCCATGGGCTCCAATGATCAACTTTCCTCGATTGATCCCCTATCCCTTCAGCTGTATAATAACGGCGGCCGAGAGCTCTCTCTGAATGTCCTGGTTGCGAAAAATGACACGTTGATCGAGAATTCCATTGTGGTGGTCGGCGGTGAAGACGGCCGTTTCGATGATCAGGATTATATTCTTTTTTACGGTCGCTCACTCGAAGGGATTGCGTTTGATGACAGCCAAAACCGCTTTCGACATTATATTAATCCCTACAGTTATGACAACGTATTCTGGCTGACGTACAACCAACAAAGGGGCAAGCGTGTGCCTGTGATCGAATCCCAAGACACTGCCGGCTTGTCGCCTGAGCCCGCCTTTCGCGACATGGTCTGGATCGAAGAAGAAAAATTTAATCCCTTTCGATCAGGAATTACCTGGCTGGGACGGGAGTTGACTCGCAACAACAATACCTACTCTGTCTCTTTTCAGCTTCCGGATGCCGTGCCTTCGGCCAAAGCCTTTTTCCGATTCTCTCTGGCTTCCTTGACTTCGGGAACCCACTATTTTACCATGTACGCCAATGGCAATCGAATCGGTCAGCATAACCAAAACGGCTATTCGTGGAGTTTTCCGTTAAATGAGGTGGCATTAAGTGCTGAAGGCGTTCTCGTCGAGGGTAATAATACCATCACCCTTAATTTCAATGCCGGGTCTGATGCCGCTTTTTCGTATGTCAATTATATCGAACTGGAATATCAACGGGCGTTTCAAGCTTCGCAAGGGCAGTTATTTTTCAATGCTCCTCTGCGTTCAGAGGTGACGGCTTATTATTTGAATGGTTTTTCGCGCAATGATGTGAGAATTTTCGATGTGACCGATTTTTCAGATATGCGGGAGGTACAACCGCGCCAAATTCAGAACGGCAGCGTCAGTTTTGCTGATTATACAAATCCGGTGGTGAGTAAACGATATCTGGCCGTTGCCGGCGATGGTGTGCGCGATGTTGATGCATCCTGGATTACCAGGGATCCGATCACCGGTCTGCGCAATAAAAAAATAACTCCTGATTATATCATCATCACCTATGATGATTTTTATCAGCAGGCCTTACAACTCGAGAGCCTGCGCGAGAATTGGAGTCAAAAGGATCGTCTGGAAACCGAGATCGTCAATTATTCGGATGTGATCAAAGAATTTGGCTGGGGAATTCCGGATCCGGCGGCGATACGTAATTTCCTTGCCTGGGCTCAGGATCATTGGATTTCGCCTCGCTATGTTTTGCTGATCGGCGATGGCCATTACGATTATAAAGATTTGCTGCATCAGAGAATCCCGAACTTTATCGTCCCCTACGAAACCGAGGGGACCAGTGAAAACTATACGCGCACGACCGATGATTGGTATACTTATACGCGCGGTGAAAATGCCGGGATGCAGATGGCGATCGGCCGACTGACCGTGCAGACGGTTGACGAGGCCAAGGCGATTATCGATAAAATTGTAGCCTATGAAACCGAGCCTGAATATGGAGAGTGGCTCAAGACGGTGACGATTGTGGCTGATGACGAATACACCTCTGACGGGGATTCTGAAATCATCCATACAGACCAGGCCGAACGGTTGGCTGAAGGGTATGTCCCGGATCTGCTCAATGTCAAAAAAATCTATATGATCAATTATCCGGCGGTCAAGACCGCCAGTATCACCGGCAGGGAAAAGCCTGCGGCGACGCTGGATCTGCTCGAGCAGATCAACCGTGGATCGTTGATCGTTAATTACATCGGTCATGGCAATGATGAACTGTGGGCGCATGAACGGATTTTGCTGCGCACGCGCGATTTTGAAAAAATTGAAAACGGCAACCGCATGGCGCTGTGGATCGCGGCAACCTGCGAATTTGCTTATTGGGATCAACCTCAGCAGCAGAGTTTTGCTGAAGATATTCTCAATGTCCCCCGTCGCGGCGCGGTGGCCATGGTTTCATCAGCCCGCTTGGCTTTTTCCGATGAGAATGCCTCGTTTAATTATTTGCTTTATAAAAATATCTTTAGCGATTACACGACTTCGGGAATGACTGCGCGTATCGGCGATGCCATATTGCTCTCCAAGCAAAATCAGAGTAATCGAAAGAATAATGAAAAATATGCTCTTTTCGGCGACCCGGCGATGAGGTTATGCGCTCCGCGATACCGCGCGGTCATCGATGATATCTCACCCGACAGCATCCAGGCCCTCAGCCGTATGCAGATCAATGGTCATATTGAGGATCAGGGTCAAGCATTGCTCGATTATAGCGGCAAGCTGCTGGTACGCGTTCTCGATACACGTAAAGAATATCGCTATTATAGCGTGTCAGGGGTGAACAGCTCTATTTTGCGCACGTTGGGCAACACCATATTTAGGGGGATCGTTAAGGTTGAAGCGGGCAGGTTTCAAGTACAATTTATTGTGCCCAAAGATATTTCTTATGGAGGAATAGACGGTCGGATCAGCCTCTATTTTTGGAATGACAATAGTTCCGGCGCCGGCGCAGAAAAGGGTTTGATCGTCGGGGGAACGGCCGTCGATTTGATTGACAACAACGGACCGAAAATGAGTCTCCACTTTGGCGACCCTCAGTTTGTTGCCGGTGACTATGTGTCAACGCGGCCGACGCTTCACTTGATTATCTCTGATTCGTCGAGCGGAGTCAATACAGCCGGAGATATTGGCCATCAAATTCTGTTGACTTTGGATGAGAATTTTTCGGCGTCGCGGGATATGACCGATTATTTCACCTATAATGAGGGCAGCTACACTCAGGGTGTTCTGCGTTACCCAATCATCGACATTCCGTTGGGCGAGCACACCCTGCAGGTTAAAGCATGGGATAATTCCAATAATTCATCAATCATCGAAAGCCGCTTTGTCGTCATTGACGACTCGCAGCTGGAAATTCGCAACTTGTTGACGTTTCCCAATCCCATGACGGATGAGTGCACCTTTAGATACGAGCTGAGTCAGGATGCTCAAGTCAGTATAAAAATCTATACGGTAAGCGGTCGGATGATCCGCAAGTTTGATGAGACGCCTTCGCGGGTGGGTTATAATATATTTCCCCAAAGCTGGGATGGACTCGATCAGGATGGCGATCCGGTCGCCAACGGCGTCTATCTTTACAAAGTCACCGCCAAATCCTATCAACAGGAAGATGCGATGACCGTTGAAAAGGTGGAGAAACTGATACTCACTCGCTGATCGGGTGCAATCTGATTCGATCAATGAATCATTTCGGCATCCATCTTTTGCGGCGCCGGCTGTTCTTTCTCAAACATGACAAACGCTACCAACAACAGCATGCCTACAGTGATGGCAATGTCCGCAACGTTAAAAACCGGCCATCGGTCCAATGTATAACCCGGGAAGTTGAGGAACAGAAGCTTAAATGCGGGAATGTTGACATCAAAAAATTCAAAATCAAGAAAATCGACCACAGAACCACGCGTGATTCGATCCCACAAGTTTCCTATCGCTCCTCCCAGAATCAACGCCATGGAAAAACGGGCAATGAATCGCTCACCTTTCATCTTATAAAGATAGGCCATGATCGCCAGACTAGCAATGACCGCAAACACGGTGAAAAAGGCATTTTGTCCGAGTTTAATGCCGAAAGCCATTCCCGAGTTTTCAATGTAGGTGATCCGGAAAAAATTTCCCCATACAGGAAATGATTGATACAACTGCATTGAATTATGAATGAAAACCTTGCTGATCTGATCAAGAATAATCGCGACGACGGTGACGCCGAAAATTTTTAATGGTTTCATACTATCTTTTTAATCTTTCTTCTCGTTCTTTGCACTCTACACACATTCGAACATGAGGTACCGCTTCGAGTCGTTCGGCGTCAATCTCTTTTCCGCATTTAACGCACATCCCGAAATCACCCTTTTCGATCCTCTCGAGCGCCAGGTCCAAGTGATAAAGATAATTCTGCTCCCGGGAGGCGAACATATACTGTTGTTCGCGATCCATGGTGTCGGTTCCCTGATCAGCCATGTGATAGGAATAGGCGGAATGATCTCCCGAAGATTCACGTGCAGAATTGTTGAGTCCGCTCTCCTTCAGATGATTCAATTGTCTCACCAAATCCGAACGTTTTTCGAGAATTATTTTTTTATAGTGGTCTAGTTTTTGTTTTTCCATAATCTTCTCCACTTTAAACTGTGCATTCCATTTGGAGGAATGCGAGACAATAATGATTATTCTGTTTTAAGGATAACTACAACAACGGAATGGTCATCAATACTCCATTCCTTTTGAAAACCTCCCGCCGTCAGATCGGTTACAATCGCGGCAGCGAGCGTTTCATTTTTAATAAAGGTCGCCTGTTTTTCAATGGCAGCTGCCATTTGTTTCGTCGCTTGATAATGGATGATGATGCGGTCGGTGACTTCCAGACCGGCGTCTTTGCGCATGTTCTGCACTCGGTTGACAAATTCGCGCGCCAGCCCTTCAAACAATAATTCCTCAGAGACTTCCGTCGATAGTGCGGCAGTTAAATCGCCATCGACTGCTGCAGCGATGCCCGGTTTGTTCACGCTCTTGACGATGATATCATCCTGCACAATCATGGCCTCGTGACCATCTATAACCAGCCGCTCTCCGCCATTGCGGAGAATGTTTTTGATCTCCTTTTCCGAAAAAGAACGAACCGCCTCCGCCGCTTGATTCACAACTTTGCCGAATTTGGGGCCAAGCTTTTTAAATACCGGTTCAGCCGTCAAGCTCATCAACTCACCTTCATCGGTCACAAAACTGATTGATTTGACATTCAACTCCTCAACAATCAGATTTTCCATGCCTTTCAACAACTGAGGCCATTGCTCATCTGCCGCCTTGATGTACAAAGTCTGCAGTGGCTGTCGAACCCGAATGCCGACATCATTACGAATGGAGCGTCCCAGTTCAACGATACGTCTGACGAGATTCATTCGTTTGATCAAGTTTTCATCGACAAAATCCAAAATGGTATCCTGGCAGCAGGGATAGCTGGTCAAATGAACACTGTTCGGATTATGGTTTTGATCTTGTTTCAGATTTCGATATATGGCTTCAGATAAAAATGGAGCAACCGGGGCCGCCAGTCTGCAGATGATCGACAGACACTCATGCAGCGTTTGAAAAGCCGCCAGCTTGTCGAGCCCCATTTCCGATTTCCAAAATCGACGTCTGCAGCGTCGCACGTACCAGTTTGAAAGATCGTCGACCGTAAAATCCGCTATTGCGCGAACGGCTTTGGTCAAGTCGTAGTTCTGCAGAAACTCGTTGACCTGCGATGTCAAAGAATTGAGTTCAGAAAGAATCCATCGATCAATTTCAGCGCGGTCCGCGGGAGCGATTCTTTTTTCAGCCGCGTATTCAAATTGATCAATATTGGCATACATGGCGAAGAACGAATAAGTGTTGGTCAGGGTGCCGAAAAACTTGCGGCTGACTTCGATCACGCCCTCTTCATCAAATTTCGTCGGCAACCAGGGCGGACTGACAGACAGGAGATACCAGCGGAGAACATCTGCGCCGTGTTTTTCCATCAGTCGGAAAGGATCGACGGTGTTGCCCACCGACTTGCTCATTTTCTTACCATCTTTATCCAAAATCAAATCGTTGACCACACAGGTTTTGTATGTGGGCTGATCAAATAAAAAAGTCCCAATGACGAGCAGGGAATAGAACCATCCGCGCGTTTGATCAACGCCTTCACAAATAAAATCTGCCGGAAATTTTTTCGCAAATATTTCTTTATTTTCAAAAGGATAATGCCATTGAGCCACCGGCATGCTGCCTGAATCGAACCAACAGTCGATCACTTCAGGCGCGCGCTGCATGAGGTCGTTGCACTGGCTGCATCGAAGGAGGACATTATCCACCGTCGGCTTGTGCAGATCCAGTTTCGGGTCGACATCCACCCCTTTTTCTGTCAACTCGGCAATGCTGCCGATACACTCCTGATGGTCGCAGGAACGGCACGTCCAGATCGGCAGCGGCGTCCCCCAAAAACGATCCCTTGATAACGCCCAATCGATATTATTATTCAGCCATTCGCCAAATCTTCCCGAGCCGACTTCTTTAGGGTACCAATTGATCTTTTGGTTGTTGGCAATGAGTTTGTCTTTTATGGCGGTGGTCTTGATGTACCACGATTTGCGCGCATAATAGAGCAGCGGCGATTTGCAGCGCCAACAATGGGGATAACTATGGGTTATTTTTTCTGAACGGTAGAGGATGCCTCTGTGCTTGAGATCAACCATAATGTCGACATCGGCGTCTTTGACGAATCTACCCGCCCATGGCGTAATGGCGTCGATGAATTTTCCGCTTTTATCCACAGGGTGGATAATCGGCAGGTCAAACTTTTGCCCGAGCTGGTAATCATCCTCTCCGAACGCCGGGGCGATGTGGACGATACCCGAGCCGTCAGTGGTGGTCACAAAATCACCGGGCAGGGTGTAATGCCCCCGCTTGTCGGGCGTGACAAACGTAAAAAAGGGTTCATAATCGAGATGAAGGAGCTGCTTGCCTTTGAAACGTTCGACGATCTCGTAAGCGCCTTCCAGAACCGATAGTCGTTCTTCAGCCAGGATCAGATATTGATCTTTGTGTCCTACTTTGACATAATTGACTTCCGGATGCAACGCCAGCGCCACATTGGATATGAGCGTCCACGGGGTCGTGGTCCAAACGAGAAAGTAGGTGTTGTCCTGTCCAATGATCCGGGCTTTGACATATATTGAAGGGTCTTTAACCTCCTGATATCCTAAAGAAACTTCGTGCCCGGACAGGGGCGTTTCACAATGGGGACAGTATGGCAGTATCTTAAAACCCTGGTAAATTAATCCCTTTTTCCAAAATTCCTTCAGAATCCACCATACAGACTCGATGTAATCATTGGTATAGGTGATATAAGGATGCTCGAGATCAATCCAATAGCCCATCCGGCGCGTGAGTTCATCCCAGTCCTGTTTGTATTTCCACACGCTGGTGCGACATTGTTCGCAGAATTCAGCGATGCCGTAGTCGATGACTTGATCTTTCCCGTCCAATCCCAGCATTTTCTCAACTTCGATTTCAACCGGCAGACCGTGCGTATCCCAACCGGCCTTTCGTTCGACTCGAAATCCCTGCATGGTCTTGAGACGGCAAACGGCATCTTTAATGGTGCGCGATACGACGTGGTGTATCCCGGGTCTTCCATTGGCCGTCGGCGGGCCTTCAAAAAAGACAAATGGATTATCGGACGGCCGTTCCTCGACGCTTCTCAAAAACGTCTTGTCCTCTTCCCAAAAGGTCAATATTTGTTTTTCGATATCCGCGAGTTTTGATTCAAACTGTTTGTACATGGTCCTTCTCTAGATATATTTCTTCAGTATCGGTTTCAGATTTGTCAGGGTGTTTTCCGGCCAGGAAGAGCGGTCCGTAATAATTGCCCCGGCGAGCGCATGATGACACGAGCAGTCGTCCTCGTTCGTCAGAAGCGGCAGAGTTCGGCGGATAATTTCTTTTGCCGTGATTGTGTTCTGGCTCATATAATTCATAATCATCTCCACAGAAACAGTACCTCCTGTTTCTGCCTCGTGCCAGCAGTCAAAATCAGTGACCAATGCCATCGTCGCGTAGCACATCTCCGCTTCGCGGGCGAGACGAGCTTCACTCATCTGCGTCATGCCGATGACATCCATACCCCATTGACGGAAGGTTTGCGATTCCGCCAAAGTACTGAATTGGGGACCTTCCATGTTCAGATAGATTCCCCGATCGTGGATGGTCTGTTCGGTTTGGCGGCCGGCTGTGATCAGGTGACGCCGCAGGCGTTCGCACAATGGATGAGCAAATGCGATATGGGCGACGATTCCTTGGCCAAAAAAAGTGTTGCTCCTCGCCTGATTGGTACGATCAAAGAAATTATCAATGATCACCACATCCGTCGGTCGATAATCACTCCGCAAAGAACCCACGGCAGAAATAGATAAAATCGACGACACATTGAGGTTCTTGAACCCCCAAATGTTCGCTCGATAATTGACTTCAGTCGGCAACAACGTGTGCCCGCGTCCATGTCGAGGTAGAAAAACAACTTCGTGCCCCATGAATTCGCCGATGGAAAAGGCGTCTGAAGGTTGTCCGAAGGGAGTTTCGATTCTGATCTCATCCAGATACGTCATGCCCTCGATCGCATAAAGTCCGGATCCACCGATGATACCTGTTCGCGCCATGGTCAACTCTCAAGATGTGCGACGATGGTTTCTGCCAGCTGTATAAACTGCGGTGTCATTGCGGCGGCCATCTGGGAAACTTGTTCATGGCTGATGGACGCCATGGAATCAGGGAGTGCCTGATCCGTAATCGCGGTCAAGGCCAGCACCTGCATTCCCAACTGACGCGCGACCAGAACTTCCGGTACCACCGACATGCCTACAGCATCTGCGCCCAAAGCCTGCAGCATTCTGATCTCTGCCGGGGTTTCAAAACTTGGGCCGCTGACAGCGGCGTAGATGATTTCCGGCAGATTGATGTTCAATTTTGCCGCAATAGCCGAGGCTGTTTTGCGCAGCTTGCGATTATAAGGCTCACTCATATCCGGAAATCGTTCCCCGAAAAATTCATCATAATGGCCGGCTAATGGATTCGCACCCATTAAATTCAGATGATCAGAGATTAACGCGAACGTTCCGGCGGTGAGGTGAGGACGAATTCCGCCTGCAGCATTGGTGATCAGAAGAGTCTTTATTCCGAGCAGATGCATCACGCGGACGGGGAGGGTTATTTCCTGCATCGAATAATTTTCATAATAATGAAATCGACCCTGCATGATGAACAACGGTTTCTGCCGCAAGGCGCCGATGACGAGTCGACCGGCATGGAATTTAACCGTGGATTCCGGGAAAAAGGGAATCTCGCTGTATTTCAATATTAACGAGGGAGAGACTTGGTTGGCCAAGTCGCCGAGACCGGTACCCAAAATGACGCCGACAGCTGGCTGGATCGGCATCCGATCGCGAATAAAATCTGCCGCAGTTATGACTTTTTCTTTGAGTGTGGTGGTCTCTGTTTTCATTGACTGTTTTCTGATTCCATATCCAGTGCGCGGATTTCGCGTCGGAGTGAATCGATCTCCAGGTTTTTTTCATTTTGTTCGCGGATCAGCGTTTCAATTCTCTCTCTGATCAATTTTTCATCTGCCTCTTCCGCCAGCCTGATATCCGAGCTCAGATCGTTTCGTTGCTTTATTATTTTTTCAATCGCGACTTCACGATCCTTAATCGCCCCTGATCGCGCGAAAAAGTAACCACCACAGGCAGTACTGAGGGCTGAGACCGAGGCGATGAATTCAACGTTATCGGGCTTGTACACTTGGTCGGACAACAGAGCGCCGGAGAATAATCCAACTCCAAGTGAGATTAATCCTCCAAACACAGCATGCGTTGTTAGATTAAGTGAATTTTGAACTGACTCTATATCTTTTTCCGGAACCAGGATGCCTTGCGAATCAAAGATGGGTTCTGGTCCGGTTATATAATCAATCGTATCCCGATTCAGCTCAATGATATTGCGGTCGACGGTGAGTACGCCGATTCGATCGGAGGACATTTGTGCGATGACTCCGGAAATGCAGGCGCCGTCTACGAGATGAATGTCCACGGTTTGATTCAGATTCAGATCAACTGGGCGTAGAGACATTTGCAGCCCCGAGCAGTGAAAGAAATCAAGCATCAGGGCTGCCGCTATCCATACCACAACTGACCATTTGATTACAAACTGTCGCATAAAACAGGGATAGAATGGTAACGTTACGATCAGGTTAAATCCGTTTTCGGAGATGGCGGTTTTTGTTCCGGCACATCGCGCATATCCCGCGAAAGATTTAGGCCGCTGCCGCGCGTGTCCGGTCGCACAATTCTCGGCTTTTCCTCATCGGCGTAGCGATTCGAAACAGAGTCTCTTCTGGTCGGCGTTTCGCCGGGCGTCTGCGGTCGCAATTGGGTATACCTTTCGTTGGTCTCTGATCTTTTTGACTCCAGGTGTTTGAAATCTTCGATCTCCATCACTTCGAGCATTTCGATTTGGGATTCCAGCATGTGGCGAAGACGCTTGGCGATGGCTTCTTTTTGCGCCCTGAGGAGGCTGATTTCGTGCCGAATATTCATCAGCTCTTCGCGCGCTTCTTTGATGATGTTTTCCGCCTGCAGTTCTGCTTCATGGATGATGATTTCTGCTTCCCTTCTCGAATTCACTCTCGAGTCTTCAACCGTATTTTGCGCCTTGACCAGGGTATCGCGCAGGGTACTCTCAACCCGCTGGTAATCGCGCAGCTGTGTCCGAAGTTTAATCAGCTCGTCATTCAGTTGATTCTTGTCGCGTATGTGTACTTCCAGTTCATCAGCCAGCATCACCAAAAACGCTTCGACCTCATCAGGATCGTAGCCGCGCATGACTTTTTTAAATTCTTGTTTCCGAACATCTAATGGTGTGAGTTTCACTATAGTTCTCCGTCTTTAATTCAAATATGCAAAACTCCGGAGAGTTGATACCAGAATTCGGTCAATCAAATAGATCGCCATAATTATGAGAACCGGAGATAAATCCAAGCCGACGATTGGCGGCAAAAGTTTCCGAACCGGCGCCAGCAGGGGTTCGGTGATTCGATGAAGAAAGCGAACCGCCGGATGGGTCGGATCCGGATTCAGCCAGGAGATTACAGCTCGGGCAATGATCATATAGACGTACAATGTCAACAGGATATGCAAAAGATTTGAGATGAGTAAGATCATGGATTTTATCATAGGGGCTGTTCGATTCGCGCTGATTCAAAACGAAAGATCAGCGATTCACTTATTATGATGGTTTAAAATGATTTAGCACAATTTAAAGAGGGTTAATATAGCTTTTCATATTTAAAAAATCAATTAAAATCTTGAGTTTGATTTTTGCTTGTGAACTTGTATATTGTTTTTCTTAAAAAATGTCAATATCTGATTATATCATGGCAAATGTGGTTATGGCTGAGAAAAATCTGACACTTGTGGATTTTATTTTTACGTTATTTCAAAGACGTAAAACAATGATTACGGTGGTTTTCATTACCGGTGTTCTGACGGCAATTATGACCTTCATGGTGCCCAAGTGGTTTTCGGCGAAGGTCACTCTGTTGCCGCCCAGTGAAGAGCAAATGGATTTGGGCATTTCATCGTTGATCAGCAGTCTGCCGGTTGGGGGAATGGGATTAGGACTCGGATTGGGCACCCTTTCTGATGAGACCAACCTCTATTTGGCGTTGTTGAATTCGCGCACGGTGCAGGAAACTGTTATAAAGCGGTTTGATCTGCAGAGTACATACAAAACGAAAACGATGCAGGAAACCATAAAAATCCTGTCCAAAAATATTACCATTGAGATCAACGAAGATAATACCCTAAGCCTGACCGTCAGGGCCAAGACGCCGTCTTTTTGCGGGAAAGAGGACGAAAGGTCGGCCAAAAAGCTCTGCACAGACATGGCCAATTTTTTCATTGAAAAATTAGACAGCGTCAATAAAGTGGTCAAACTTGAAAAAGCGCGACGGACGAGGGTGTTCATCGAAAAGCGTTATCTGCAGAACATTAATGATCTCAAGCTGGCGGAGGATTCGCTTCATGTGTTTCAGGAAAAATATGGGATGGTTTCTCTCGAAGAGCAGACCAAAGCCATTATTTCAACGATCGCTGAAGTTAAAGCCAATCTATTAATGAAAGAAATGGAAGTCGGGGTTTTATCACTGGAGAAAAGTCCGTCTCATCCGGAGCTGCGCCGCGCCCAAAATGAACTCAAACAACTGCAATCGCAATATAACAGCCTGAAACAAAAGAGCCAGGCTTTCACCAATGGAAAGGCCAATAATGAAATGCTCATCCCGTTTGGCAACATTCCCACCATTGGATTAGAATTTGCGCGGTTATTCCGATCAGTTAAAATCCAGGAAATGCTGCTTGAATTCATTTACCCACAATATGAACAGGCCAAAATACAGGAGGAGAAAGACACACCGACAGTCCAAATTCTGGATCC
>RPQV01000024.1 GCA_003818595.1 Calditrichota bacterium | reverse complement strand
TGTCCAAATGCAAACACCAATGGTGTGAAAGCCGTCCAATCTCGTATGGATTTCAGAACCCCGCTGATCTCACCGTCAAGCTCGATTCCGGAAACTTGGCCGAAACCAAACTTTTCCGCATAGGCATACATATTTTGTCGATCAAATTCACGCCCTAATTTAGCCATACCGATATTGGACGAATAGACCAAAACGTCGCGCACAGACAGGTTCGCATACCGTTTCGTATCCTCGATGGTTTCACCCATCACGTGCCAGGCGCCGTTTTCGCAAAAAACCTTGTCAGTTTCCGTTTTAAAACCGGTATCCAACATGGCGGCGAGTGAGACCAATTTAAAGGTGGAGCCGGGTTCAAATTGGTCGGTGATCGCTGCGAGCTTCCATGAGGCGTCGCTATAGTCGGCATAGGAATTGGGATTGAATCCCGGCGCCGAAGCCATGGCCAAAATCTCACCGCTTTTCGGATCCATGATGACGACCGAGCCGCCTCGCGCATTGTGCTCATCCACGGCTTTATAGAGTTCTTCTTGAGCGATGCGTTGATAACGTTCGTCAATGGTTAAAACCAAATCCGCTCCATTCACCGCTCTGCGGATCGGATGATGCGGTGATGAAAACAATCGGGCGCGCCCGGTTTTCTGCATGATCGCAACCCCGGGTTTTCCTCTGAGCAGGCTGTCCCATTTGAGTTCGACGCCATATCCGCCGCTATTGTCACTGCGGGCGAAGCCTATGACCTGTGCGCCGATAGCGCCTTGAGGATATCGACGCTGCAGATCGTCTCTAAATCCAACATAATCCAGTTTGAGCATCTGAAGCTTTGACTTGACTTCCATTGGCTGTTTGTGTGCCAATTCTATCCAGCCGTCGCCAGCTCGAAGCTTGGCGATCATTTCATCGGCGCGATTACCGGTTATTGATGCTAATCTGGCGCCGATTTTATGCGCATCTTTGATTGAATCTGCGTTGGCGACAATCGTCACCGACGGCAGATTAAATGCCAGGAGTTTTCCGTGTCGGTCAAAAATTTTGCCTCGCTCAGGCGTCAATGTTTTTGTTAAACGATGCTGATTTTCAGCCGAAGCAATAAACTGTTGTCGGTGAACAACCTGAACCCAGGCCAAACGCAGAATAAGCACAAAAATGATCATGCTCATACTCAAGGGAAACATCTGCATTCGGAAGGATTCAACCGATTTATGGCGCACTGCAGCCATTTTACTTTCCCTGCCCGCGTTGTATGGTGATGGTCTTTGCCGGACTGATGGGTGCCGCACTTTTCAATGCCTGCCGCAACCGTTCCGGACTTTTCAGCTGCTCCAGTTCAAAGAGCATGGCGTCGCATTGACGCTCTATTTGCGTCAACTCTCGATGCAGACTTTCATTCCTGCGAATCAAATGGGTAATCGAAGCATTCTGCCAAACATTGACAAAAAAATAAATGGACAGAAACAACAGCACCAGTCCGGCCTTTTTGCCGAATTTCAGCTTCTCCTGTCGTCGTCGGGGCGAAATGGATGTTCTGCTCAATGATCTCATTGATCTTTTCCAATTTTTTCCACGGCGCGGAGACGAGCTGAACGGGCCCTGGGATTTTGTGCGACCTCCTCTTCACTCGGCTTGATCAATTGATGAATGATCCGCACGTTCGCCTTTTTACCGCAAACGCAAAAGGGCAAATCCGTCGGACAGGTACAGGGATGGGTCTGTCGACGAATAAAATCCTTGACCAGACGCGATTCGAGCGAATGGTACTCTACAACCACCAGTCTGCCGCCGATCACCAATAATTCCAAAGCCTGCTGTAGAAATTTTTCTAAATTGCCAAGTTCGTTGTTCACGTATATACGAAAACTCTGAAAAACCCGGGCGAGCGTCTTGATGACAAACCGCTCACCCACGACCCGCCGCACGACCTCAGTCAATTGCGAGGTCGTCGACAAGGGGGCACGCGAACGCTCGCGTACAATTGCAGCCGCAATCCGCTTTGCCTGCCGTTCCTCACCATATTGCAGAATGATCTGCGCCAGCTCTTTTTCAGAAAGGGTATTAATCACTTGAGCAGCTGTCACTCCTTCTTCTGGAGACATTCTCATATCCAATGGACCGGTGGCGGAAAACATGAAACCGCGCTCCGGCCGGCTAATCTGCAGCGTTGATACACCCAGATCACAGACAATGCCGTTTACCTGAAAAATGCCGATTTGATGCAATAATTGTTGTATATCACCAAAGTTGCCCTGCAGCGCTTGAAATCTCTCTCCGAATGGTAAAAGCCGTTGTTGTGCTCTCGTCAGCGCTTCCTTATCGCGATCGATTCCATAGACCCGTCCACCCTCCGGCAATCGCTCCAACATGCACAACGAGTATCCGCCATCGCCAAGGGTCGCATCGCAAAACGTACCACCAGCATGAAGCGCGAGGGCATCCATAGCCGATTCCAACAAAACCGATTTATGATAGATAGTAGGCAAATTGAGCACTATCCAGCTTTAAGTTTTTGCCGTAAATCCTGAATCACCTTTTCTTTTTGCGCCCGAATCTCATCATAAAGTTTCGGATTCCAGATTTCGATACGATTGCGTACGCCGATCGCAGTGACTTCAGAGAGATTTTCGAGCTGAGCGAACTCGACAAGATGCGGCGGAAGTGTAATGCGTCCCTGCTTGTCAAAGGTCGTTTCGAGCTTGCGTCCGATAAACTCGCGTTCGATGACATCCATTTCTTCCTGCGTGAGCTGATGGTCGTCGAATATTTCCTGAAACTCCTTCCAGCTGTCGCGATAAAAACCGGTGATGCACGGATCAAAGCCGCGAGTGAGAATGATGTCATCCTGTTGTCCCTCGGGGAAAGCGGTTCTGAATCGAGTCGGAATCGCCAATCTGCCTTTCGGGTCCAATGACACCGTATATCTTCCACTTAAATCTGTCATCTATCACCACAACAATGACTTAAATTGTTTTATTTCACCTTTTTTTACCACATTTCACCAAAATTTCATGATTTTTTTAACCAAAGTCAAGGGATATTTTCTGATCGACAGCTTTGTTGTTCATTCCTCCGAACAGCGAAACCTGATGCGAGATTGCTGCAATAAGGGTTGGCGCCCGGCATTGAACTAATCCGAATCAATCGTCCGTTCACGCGAGTCGCTTGATCATTCGAATTGGATGATAATGGCCTATTTTTTGCTAATGATTAAAGACGCAAACAGCGATCACAATTGTATTCCTTTTATTTTCTTTCAGTTACAATAAAGATCGCCAATCTGCTCCGGCAGGTTTTGTAATCCTTAACGTCAGTTCATGTTAACAAACGATACGCTCTGAAAAAAATCCGCAAGCGGCCATTATTTTGATATAATGATGGAATTCGCTCGATCGAAAAATTGAATGAGGACTAGTAGATGAGATCTTTGGCTTTTCACTGTTTATTCATTGCACTTTTATCCCTCACCCTAAATGCCCAATATCAAGGGAACATCTCGCTGGCCACGGCGCCGGCGAACTTGCTCGGCAATAGGACAAATGATCAATCCGGGCATCACGTCGCCATTGTTCCTGATCTCAATCAGGACGGTTTCGATGAATTTCTCATCACTGCCCCCCTCAGTGACTGGACAGAAAATTCGCTGGACAACGGCAGCGTTTACCTGTTTTATGGCCGTGGGAAAGCTTGGAATGGGTCGTTGCGACTCGACGAAGCCGATGTTCGCTTTTACGGCGCTTTTTCTGCAAACGAAGCATCCCATGATGCCTTTGGCATCGGCGACATTGATCAGGATGGCTATAATGATCTCGCCATATCCATAAAAAGGTGGAATCCCAGCGATTCTCAGAAACGTATAGGCAAAGTTTATCTATTTTTCGGCGGATCATCCAAGTGGCAGGGCTCAATATCGCTCGAAAGCGCGGACGCATCCCTCGTCGGTGACGTGAATCTCGAAGAAGCCGCCCACGTCAAGGGTGTAGATGACCTGAACGGCGATGGCTATGATGATTTTATCGTCGGTGCGGGCTTTAATTCTCAAATGGGCGCCGAAGCCGGCAAGGTTTATGTTTTCTTCGGCAAGCCGCGTAACCAATGGACTCGGGATGCCTCGATGGAGAATGCTTGCGACGCGTCATATCTGGCCGAAGACGCCGGAAACTGGATGGGCCATCGTGTGTCTGGGTTGGGTGATGTCAATGGCGACGGATTTGGCGATATGCTGATCAGCGCCAATAATTTGTCTGTCAATTCGATCGTCAGGTGCGGCGGCGTCTATCTCGTCCTCGGCAAAGCATCCGGCTGGTCCAAAGATGTCAATATTGCGGACGCCGATGCATCATGGATCGGAAACAAAAAGAATCAAAGCCTGGGATGGAATGTCGCCCGCATTGGAGATGTTGACGGCGACGGCTTGGCGGACATTCTCTTTTCCGAAAAAAGTACCTCAACCACCTATCTCATTCTGGCAAACAAGCTCACCTTGGGCAGCCACATGCCGATCAGCGGCGTCCAGGCGGTTGTCATCGGCTATGGCACGGCTGTCTTGGACGACATCGGACACGACATCGACGGTCTTGGCGATATCGATAATGACGGCTATGATGATTTTCTCATCGGTAATTCGTTGATATCCGATCCGGTCATTGGTGATGCAACCGGCTGCGCTTATCTTTTCAAAGGTCGTGCGACGTGGCCAACCTCGATGCTGATGGCACAGGCGAACGCTGTTTTCATCGGCGAATCAGCCGGTGATGGGGCGGGATTCTCCGTCAGCGGCAATGGCGACGTCGATGGCGATCACAGCAAAGATTTTATCATCTCCGCCTACAAAAATGACGAATCGGCTGCTGATGCCGGTAAAAGCTATCTCTTCACCACTCCGTCCTCTCGACTCGTCCTGTTGTCACCCAACGGCGGAGAAATTCTGCCGGCGGCTGCTCCCTACACCATCACTTGGACAAGCTCCAACCTGAACGAAAATGTTGAAATTGAATACAGCGTGGATCTTGGATCGACGTGGGATATTATTGCCGCCGATTCCCCCAATGATGGACTCTATGAATGGAACGTTCCCGAGCGCCCCAGCTCGCAATGCCTGCTCCGCATCTCGGCAGCATCGACCAAGACCATCGCCGACGCCAGTGATGCTGCTTTTGAAATCGCAGGAGAAGAATTTCCAACAACGCGGATCGAAGCCGAAAACAGTAACTTTTCATCGAATTATGCGCCTGAAAGCCGCGATGAGGCGAGCAATGGCCAAGTCATCAAACTCTCCAAAACTGCAGCGAACGGACAATTGACCATCGTCCATGCCCTGCCGAAGGCTCTCTACAAAATCTTCGTCCGTTATCTCGATGAAATCGACGGCAGAACCTCAAGCTCTTTCCAAATCAACGGTTCATCGGTGAAACAGTGGTCGTGGGATATTGGGGTCAGCAGTGACGTCTATGTTTACTATTTTCTGGGCGAATGGAATCTCGAGCCCGGCGATCTCCTCCAACTCGGCATTGAGCGCGACAACGGAGAGTATGGCCGAATTGATTTTGTCGAATTGGTGCAACTGACCCAGCCGCAGGAATTGACCGTTCTATCCCCCAATGGCGGAGAGAACTGGCTGAACGGGAGTTCGCAGACCATCAATTGGCATTCACTCGGAACGAGTGGAAACGTGGACATCGCGCTCAGTCGCGATGACGGGACAACCTGGGAACTGCTTGCACAAAACCTGACGGATAATGGCGCCTACGTTTGGAATGTGACGCCGCCGACATCGAATCTGTGCCGCATTCGCGTTGCCGATGCCGATGGAGATCCGGCAGATGTCAGTGATTCAGCGTTTGAAATCTCCGCACCACCTGTGCCCAAAATCACCGTCACTATCCCCAACGGCGGAGAGCAATGGGAGATCGAATCGGTGCAGACCATTACCTGGCTCTCTGAAAACAGCAGCGGCGCCGTAAAAATAGAGCTCTCTCGTGATCACGGGCTGACCTGGTCACTGCTCTCCGACAACACCGCTGATGACGGCGATTTTGAATGGAGCGTCGTCGGTCCGGCTTCCAGCGAATGCCTCATGCGCATATCCGATCTCCTGCTCGATGCCGGAGACATCAGCGATTCGACGTTCTCCATCTTGGAAAAGAAGGTGCCGATGATCTCTGTCATGGCGCCAAACGGCGGCGAAGAATGGTTCATCGGCGATATCGAGAGCATCTCCTGGAACAGTCAACACGTCGACAGCTCGGTGACCATTGAATTGAGTCGCGACGGAGGGACGACGTGGGAAATCATCCGCAATCAGGCTGAAAATAGCGGTGCATTCGATTGGAAGATTACATCGCCCAACTGTGATTCCGCACTTGTCCGCATCAGCGCCGATCATGTGACCGATGTGAGCGACTCATTCTTCTCCATTCATACGCGGGAACTGCCTCAACTCACGATCAAAACGCCGAATGGCGGCGAAAAATGGGAAATCGGATTCCCTAAACAGATCCTCTGGAGTTCAAGTTTGGTTCAAGGACAGGTCAAAATAGAGCTGTCGCGGGATGGCGGTTCAGAGTTTGAGGTCATTGAGGAAAATGGTGACAACGACGGAGTTTATACCTGGATTGTTGCCGAGCCGGTCTCAGACAAATGCCTGGTGCGCATCAGCGCCCAAGATGGTTCAGCCATGGATACCTCCGATGCGCCGTTCAGCATCGTCGCCGCACCTTCGCTGAGCATTGCCTCGCCCAATGGCGGCGAAAAATGGCTGATCGGCGACCTGGTTACGATTCGCTGGAATTCGGTGAGCACCAGCGGTATGGTGAAGATTCAATTGACGCGTGACAACGGATTGAGTTGGGAGGATTTGACCGCTGAGACAGAAGATGACGGTCTATATGAATGGGTTGTCACGGCTCCGGTTTCGGATGCCTGTCTCGTATACATCGCAGACATTGACGGCATTCCCATTGACATCAGCGACGGATTTTTTACCATCGACTTTACCGTGGGAGTCCGACAAATCACTGCTGAAATTCCTCAGGAATACGCGCTGATGCAAAATTATCCCAATCCCTTTAATCCGGAAACGAACATCAGCTTTCATATTCCCAAAGCTTCGAACGTCTCCCTGACAATCTACAATATCCAGGGATCAATCGTGCGCCATTTGATTGACGGCCGACAATCCGCCGGTATATTCACGATCGCCTGGGACGGGAAAGACGATCTCGGTCAGAATGTGCCCACCGGCGTCTATTTTTACCAATTGCAGGCGGATGAATTCGAAAAAACCATGAGGTTGCTGCTGGCAAAATAACCGTCGCTTGCCGATCAAACATCATCAAAACGGAGGAAGGATAGTCGGGTTGTGGTGAGGATATGGGATTCCCTTTCTCCGTTTTTTTTGCACCATCGCTCGCCCCAATTTGCCCTCGTCGACAGGAAACATGTTGTTATGGATTCCCTCTCGCAGATCTAGATTTCTCCTCCTACGACAACTAGTTGCAAATCTGCAGCAGAATGATTATCTTGTCTGACAACGAACATAAACGGGGATTCATGAAATCGGATAACAAGACAGCCATTTCGTTTCTATCAGGTTATTTCAAGGACCAAATTGGACGGCTGATGATCGGTTTCCTACTCACCCTGGCGGCCACATTTCTCAATGTGAATATCCCCAGAATAACCGGTGCTGCGATCGATTATCTGAAAAACAACCAGAGCGCAGCGCAGATCGCTCTTCCATCATATTTAGCGACATTTTTGCCGTCGGATTTGAATAGAGAAACTCTTTTGATTCGTCTCATTTTCGTGCTCGTGGGAGTTTCATTTTTTACGGCACTGTTCCGCATGTTCAGCCGAATCTTATTATTCAACATCTCGCGCCATGTCGAGTTTTATATTCGCAATGATTTTCTGGCGCATCTACAGAAACAATCGCCCCGTTTCTTCCAGGAAAATAAAACCGGCGATCTCATGGCTCTCGCCACCAACGACATCAGCGCCATTCGCCATCTCACCGGTCAGGGCATTGTTCAGGCACTTTTCACCCTTGTCACTTTTGCTCTGGCCCTTTATTCAATGATCAAACTGAATCCAATGATGGCGTTCATTGCCTTGACCCCGTTACCCCTCATCATTCTCATCGTCTATCTGCTGATGTCGCGCATTGATAAACTGTTTGACCGCATTCAGGATCAATTCGCTGTGATGACGACAACGGCTCAGGAGAATTTCGCCGGAATTCGGGTGATCAAATCTTATGTTCGCGAAAAATCAGAGATCAACCGCTATGCCAAAGACAATCAAGAATATGTTGAGCGGAACCTTGCACTCAACCGATTGAATGCTCTGTTTAGTGTCAGCATGGAACTTTTACTGGGAATCGGCTTGATTGCGGTTATTCTGATCGGCAGCATCAAGATCATCCACGGAGAGTTATCTCTGGGATCATTCGTCGCTTTTATTGCCTATGTCATCATGCTCGAATGGCCCATGATCGCCGTCGGCTGGCTGATCAATCTTTGGCAACAAGGCTTGACCGCTGCCCATCGCGTCCATGCTATTCTCGAAAAAGATCCTGATATTGCCGACAATTCGGATACTCGACACGACATTCAGACCATCGCCGGCGAGATTGAATTCCAAAATGTGACTTTTCGCTATAACCTCGATCAACCCTCGGTGATTGAAAACTTTACTTTGAAGATACCGCGCGGCTGCAATGTCGCCATTGTCGGCCCCACAGGTTCCGGCAAATCGACGCTGGTTCATCTGTTGGCCCGTTTATACGAACCGACCTCAGGAACAATTACCATCGACGGCAATAAATTGACGGAAATTCCGCTTCAAGTCCTGCGGGCGAACCTGGGCATCGTGCAGCAGGAAAGCTTTTTGTTTTCAGACACTCTCGCCGCCAATATCGCCTTCGGCGCCATCGGCGCCACAGATCAGGCCATTTCGCAATCCGTAGATGTTTCACAGCTCAAATTGGATCTCGATCAGCTGCCGCAAGGCCTCGAAACCATGATCGGCGAACGCGGCATCACTCTGTCCGGAGGGCAAAAACAGCGCACATCGATCTCGCGGGCATTGATGAAGAATCCCGCAATCCTGATTCTGGACGACGCCTTTTCATCGGTGGACACTTATACCGAGGATGAGATTTTGAAACGCATTCGTCCGCTGCTGCATCAACGGACGACCATCATCGTGGCGCATCGTATTTCAACAGTGCAGCATTGCGACTTGATCATCTTTTTAAAAGACGGCAAAATCGCCGAGCAAGGGAAACACAAAGATTTGCTGACGCTTCGAGGTCACTATTTTTCCATGCATCAAAAACAGCAGCTCGAAGAATCGCTGCAGCAGATAGGATGAGGATCTTTTGACTCTTCACGAAGAAGAAATATTGGGCAAAGCCTACGATGGCCGATTGATGAAGAGGCTGTTGCGTTATCTCGGACCTTATTGGAAGATGACGACCCTTGCTTTTCTGATTTTGATCATCACCACCGTTGCCGACCTGGCTTTTCCCTATATCATCAAAATCGCCATTGACCAGGAGATCAGCCGCAGCAACTTCGCCGGCTTGTATCATTTGGCTCAGCTGCTGCTGCTGATATTGGTCGTCCGTTCCCTGTCAATTTATGTCTATACCCTGCTGACGCGCTGGCTGGGACAGAAAATCATGTATGATATGCGCCGCGATTTGTTCAGTCATCTGCAGCAACTCCCGCTCTCGTTTTATGACAAAAATCCTGTCGGCAGACTCGTGACGCGGTTGACCAATGATATCGAAACCCTCAATCAGATGCTCTCCAGCGGCATTGTCGCGGTGCTGGGCGATTTGGTCGTGTTGGTCGGAATTGTTTTCATCATGCTCAGACTCAACTGGCAGCTCGCACTGGCGACCTTTATCGTATTCCCGCTGATTGTTCTGGCCACCGTACTCTTTCGCTCCCGCGTCAGGAAGGCCTATCGCCAGATTCGCATCCGCATCGCCCGCATCAATAGCTTCCTGCAGGAAAACATCTCCGGCATGGCGACTGTCCAGTTGTTCAATCGGGAAAAAACCAATTATGAACAATTCGTCGATCTGAATGATCAGCACCGTCAGGCGAATGAACAATCCATCGTCTACCACTCCATTTATTACCCCAGCATCAACCTCTTTACATCAATCTCCACCGGCCTCATCCTATGGTTCGGCGGATTGCGCATGTGGGCAGGAACGCTGTCAATCGGCATTCTGGTGGCTTTCATTCAATACGTGCGACGATTCTTTGAACCGATTGAAGACATTGCCGATAAATATAACATCATGCAGGCGGCAATGGCTTCGAGTGAACGCGTTTTTGCCCTGTTCGACGAGAGCGAACAGCTCTCCCATCGTGAACCGCAATTGATTCTCCCGCCCGCAGGCGGAAAAATTGAATTTCGCAACGTCAACTTTTCTTATAACAACACTGACTGGGTGCTCAAAAACATTTCATTCATCATCCAATCGGGCGAAAAGGTCGCCTTGGTCGGCGCCACCGGCGCCGGCAAAACCTCCATCATCAGCCTGATGAATCGGATGTACGAACCTTCGCAAGGATTAATCTTGCTGGATGAACAGGACATTTCCATGATCTCGCTCGCCGACCTTCGCCAACGGATCGGCGTGGTGCTGCAGGACGTATTCATTTTCTCCGGCAGTGTGAAGCAGAATATCTCATTGGATGATCCGAATATGAGCATGGAGGAGATCATTTCCGCCGCCAAGCGGGTGAACGCTCACGGTTTTATTGAGAAACTGCCCAAGGGATATGATTTTGTGCTGGCTGAACGCGGCAGCAACTTGTCCTAAGGAAAAAAACAATTATTGGCATTCGCCCGCGCACTGGCCTATGACTCGGAGATTCTCATTCTGGACGAAGCCACCTCGAGCGTCGACATGGAGACGGAACTGCTCATTCGCGATGCCATCCACACGCTGATGAAAAATCGCACTTCCATCATCATCGCCCATCGACTTTCAACCATCAAAAATGTCGATCGAATTATCGTCCTCCATCAGGGCATGATCCGCGAAATGGGAACACACAAAGAACTGCTGCAGAAAAAAGGCATTTATCATCGATTGTATCAACTTCAATTCAAGTCAGACCATTAGATTTAAGGCATCTTATGCTGTTGATAATTCTGATTTCCCTGATCCTCCTCCAGACAACCCCGTCTCCGTGCAGGGAGTATCGAACGATGCATCCATCATCGGATGCGGTTCAAACTAAAGCACCCATCGATTGGTCACAAGAAATCATCTACTTTATTCTGCTCGATCGCTTTGCCAACGGAGACACCACCAACGATGACGGCGGCATACCAGCCGGACACATCCCTTTTGACCCTCAACAAAGGAATTTTGAAGCCTTGAAGACCTATCAGGGCGGCGATCTGGCCGGAGTATTGCATAAACTGGGCTACCTTGATTCTCTGGGCGTCACCACGCTATGGCTTTCACCGGTGATCGATAATGCCGATGAGGACTTTGGCGGGTGGTGGCCGTATCATGGCTATTTCCCCGTCGATTTTTATCACGTGGATGAACATTTCGGCACCATCGAGTTGCTGCGGGAACTGGTCGACCAGGCACACGCCCGCGACATGAAGGTCATCCTGGATATGATTTATAACCACGTGGCGCCTTCGCATCCCTGGGTGACGGACCCCCGCTATTGGACCGAAAAAGGGTATCAGCACTGGTTTCATCCGCACAGCGGCGTAGACGCCGCAACCAGCATCGAGGATTGGCAGGATCAATCGCAGCTGGAGAATCGAGAACTCAACGGCCTGCCTGATTTGGCCCAGGAGAATCCGGCCGTTTATGATTTTTTACTCGACTATTCCAAATATTGGATCATCAAAACGGGCTGCGATGGATTCCGCCTCGATGCGGTCAAACACGTTCCTAAAGAATTTTGGCAAAGACTTGCCCGCGATCTGCACCAATTCGCTGGGCCTGATTTCCTCTTGCTGGGTGAGGTGTTTGCCGGAGAGGTGGAATACGTCGCCTCCTACCAACATCTCGGATTTAATGCCTTGTTTGATATCCCCATGTATTATACCATCCAGAGGGTTTTCGCCCAAGGCGGATTGGTCACGCTGCTGAGCCGGCAATTGGAGGCAAACGCCGCCCATTATCAAAATATCCTTCTCTCACCGCTGATCGACAACCATGATGTCGCCCGTTTTAGTTATTACGCCGGCGATCACGTCAAGGAAAAAATATGCCTCGCCCTGACATTCGTCTGGTCTCTCAACGGCTTGCCGATGTTATATTATGGCACCGAAACCGCGCTGGCTGGGGCTGCGCCGCAACACGAGCTGAGTGGTGAAGGTCAAGACTACCTCAACCGATTGCCCTTTCCCTGGCTAGAAGTGAAAAGTGAACATCAATCGCTCATTTCCACTATCAGCAGGCTGAACCATGTGCGCCGAAACTCTCCGGCGCTGACACATGGTTCGCTCTATGAGATCTATCAGGATTACGGCGTTTATGCGTTTCTGAAATACGAATCCACGGATGCCCGCCTGGTGATCGTCAACAATTCGACCTGCAGTGAAGAGCGGAAATTTTTCCTTCGTGACGCCATTTTTGCTCCCGACGTTTATTTCACCGATGACGTCAGCGGAGACCTATTTTGCACTCACCAGGACACCCTCCTGCTAAAATTAAAGCCGCTCACCGGGTACATCCTTCGAGCATCATCGCCTGCGAATACCGCGCATTTGCTGCGCGATCGATGGCGCTGCTCCTTCACCCCCAGATTGACCCAGGACCTGCGCCTGATCACTTTATCCTATCAATCCGCGCAACCTCTCGATCGTGTGTCCATCGCCGGAGATTTTAACGGCTGGTCCGCTCAGGCGAACGTGATGGAACGGACAGATTCTCTTCATTTCCAAATTTCGATCCCGCTCAAACGGGGATTCTATCGTTATAAATTTGTTTTGAATGGTTCTCAGTGGATCGCCGACCCGGCCGCTACGACATTTGAGCTCGATCCGTACGGCGGCAAAAATTCAACCTTGATTGTTGAATGATCGCCGATTTTGACAATATCGACGCGGGGCAACGGGGCTGCATCTGTATTGATAAATTTAATCAAGGTGTGTAACGATTTTAATGAACTCCATTTATACCGGTCATTTATCTCTTTGTGCTTTCGTGTCTGTGCAAGGTCAGCCAGGATGTTGCTGCAATGGGGAGTTGTATCAACAGCGGAGAAGAACTTTTAATACAGCCCCTGAATTAAGGGCGCTCTTTATGGTTGGAGAAAAAATAAATGGAATTGAACGGGAAAATAGCCTTGATCACCGGCGCCGCCGGCAGTTTGGGACAGCCGGTCGTGCGCGAACTATCGGCTGCAGGCGCCAATGTGGCTGCGGTGATCCATATCAGCGGCAAAGCTGATACGGAACTATTCAGGCATCCCAAGGTTATTTATTATCCCTGCGAGCTCACCGACGAGCACCAGGTGCAGTCGCTATTCGATCGGGTGCTGGCTGAACACCATCGAATCGATTTTCTTCTTCACCTGGCCGGAGCGTATGCCGGCGGGGTATTTCTCGAAGAGACTGACTATAGGATGTGGAAACACATGCTCGATATCAATCTCAATACCGCCTTTTTGTGCATCAAGAATGCCTTGAGAGCCATGACGCCGACCGGCGGTTGCATCATCGCCGTCTCCGCGCTCTCCGCTCTGGAGATATCCACAAAAAGAGCGGCCTATTCGGTCTCCAAATCCGCTCTGATTTCCCTCTGTCAATCGGCAGCGGAAGAGGGGAAACGGCTGCATATCCGCGTGAACGTCATCGCTCCTTCCATCATCGCCACCGCACCGAATCGTCGGGCAATGCCGACAGCCGATCAATCGAAATGGGTCAAACCTGAAGAGATCGCCGCCCTGATTCGATTTTTGTGCTCGACCTCCGCAGAATCGATCAGCGGCAGCGTCATCCGCATGCCCTGACCTGATAAAAAAACTTGGGATTATTCGCTATTTTGCTCTATTTTAAAATGATGAATAACATGATATCGCCCAATGCAGAAAAAAGCTTTTAATCGCCTGGTTCTGGTCATTATATTAGCTCTGTTCGTACCCATTCTGACCTATACCATTTACCAGTTTGTTCAGAATGATGAGAACGAACAACTCATCAAGTCCATTTATAATCGGCAGCTGGAGAGCATATTATTTTCGGTCAACCAGTACTGCTGGGACAATTTCAGCAACTGGCAGGCGGAGATGACCGCCTTTGCCGTCACCGACGTCGAGAATTTCATCCAGCTCCATTACCAGCCCAAAATAAATGCTCTGGTGCAGAAACAGGAGGCTCTGGCCGGTGTCTTTTTGCGGTTATCGGAAAACTATTATGTTATATCTTTTGAAGATTCAGCCAGTTCAACCATCCCCAAGCGGCGGATACTCATTCATGAAGTGAACGCCATCGCGGCAGAATCCGCGGAGTTGCTGACGCGTTCCATTCAATTGGCTAAAGAAGGTTACATCAAGCCGTTGGCGCGCTATTGGAGATATGCGGGCATCGATTTTACCATCCTGCTGTTTCCCATTGTCAACGAAACGCTGCTGCCCGACAGTCCCGTTTACGGCGGTTTGCTCATCGACAATCTCAAATTCAGCAACGAAATCGTGGCGAGACGGTTCCTCTCCATGACCGAAGGCGAATTTATTTTTGCGGTCAAGAAAAAAAGCCTCGGCAGTTCTTATTACTATTCGACGGCGGAAAATCCGACAGAACCATTCGAAGTGAGCGCTGATCTATGGATTCTGCCCGACATTGAGCTGAAAATAAAAATGGCCGGCACCACCCTTGATGGGATTTCCCGCGCGCGCTCACGCAAGAATCTTTTATTATTGGTGGTCGTCAACATTGTGTTCATCTATGGATTGGTCTATGTGGTCCGAAATGTGGCCAAGGAAATGGAGATCGCAAAAATCAGAAACAATTTGATCGCCAATGTCTCCCATGAAATCCGAACGCCAGTCTCTCTGATTCGCATGTATGCAGAAACCCTGGAAATGGACCGCATCAAAGATGACGGCAAGAAGCGCAAGTATTACAAGATCATTTTG
>RPQV01000023.1 GCA_003818595.1 Calditrichota bacterium | reverse complement strand
GAAATCGACGAATTGGACGCAAAAAATGTCAGATTGACAGCAATCGGCGACATCGATGCATTGCCTTATGCACCGCGGACGGGCATCAAGAATACAATCAAACGGCTGAGTAAAAACACCGGTCTCATATTAAATCTCGCCTTGAGTTACAGCAGTCGCCAGGAAATAATCAGCGCAGTTAAAAAAATTGGGCACGACATTCAACGCGGGGAAATTGATCCGGAATCATTGACCGAGGAGCTTTTTGAAACTTATCTGCAAACAGCTGAAATCGGCGATCCCGATTTAATCATCCGCACCAGCGGTGAAAATCGAGTCAGCAATTTCTTATTATGGCAGTTGGCCTACTCAGAATTATACATCACGCCCACCTTGTGGCCTGATTTTGGTAAAGAGGAGTTTTATCAGGCTATTGAAGAATATCAACAGCGGGAGCGGCGATTCGGCCAAGTCAGCGAACAACTGAATGCCGAATCGAACAAATAATTGATCAGGAATTGGATGTCTGCATTGAAAGCGAAAGTGGGGACTCTTCGTCGCATGAGACGAAAAATATGAAATGCGCTTTAGGCTGCTTCATTTTCGCATGCCCAGGAGAACGACGGAACAAAGCTCTATTGTTTTCGTTTATCTTGGGCAAAACGCTTACGATGTCTGGAAAAATTATTGCGTAAACGCCGTTGGGCTTTGATCGCTTTTATCCTGATGATCGCCTCTGTCTTTATAGGGGTTGAGAGTTGGAAACTGTTAAAAGCGAATGAAAAGCTTAAAACAGTTATCATTTATGAATTAAAGCCTATCCTGGGCTCACAGCTTCACATTTCCCGAGTGCATGTGGGTTTCGGCAATATTCACCTCCATAATGTGCGTGTCCCTGTTCCGGGACAGAACATGCATGTACAAATCAAAGACCTCCGCATTGGTTATAATTTCTTAAACCTCCTGGTACGGGGATTCAGCCCGCAATATATCTCTCAAGATGCATTGTTCATTGAGCCTAAAATTTACATTCAGGCTGCTGAAAGGAATTCCGTTGCCGCTGATACAAGCACAACACTGCTTTCCGGCCGTGATTCTCATGAACTGGCGAATGGTGCTATTCCGCTCTTTAATTTCTTTCAATATATCTCATTAATCAGGGGAAGCATTTTTTATGATATTAACGATTCGACCCACGTCGTGCTTGCTCATTCACTTCAAGGAGGTATTTCCCGACGTGCCGGCGATTCCCTTTATGTAACACTCTCAGGAGCATTTTTTCAATCAAAAGAAAATAATATTTACATTGAGGGTCATAGTTCGGGCGCAATTAGCGAGTTCAGTTTGATTGATTTGTCGTTGCAAAACTACTCCTTGACCCAGGGTCTGCCTTTCCCATCCCCTAAATGGCTCAATATGACTACGGGATCCATTTCTGCGAATTTTCAAATTACTTTTGATGAAGGAGAACAGCGGCACGTGTTCGATGGTGGGGGTGAGATTCTCGATGCCGGTGGAGATATCCTCAATGGTCAATTCACTTTGGAAAAAATGGATTGTCAATTCAGTGTTGAACGAAACCGATTGATCATTCATTCAGCTCAACAGTTGATCAATCAATCTCCTGTGAGCATTACCGGCGCCATTCACTCTTTTTCGGATCCGATCTTTGATTTGGAAATCCACTCAGAATCTTTGGCCGTTGCTCATTTCGCTCATTTGGCGGGTAAAACACTTGCTGATAAAATGAGAGGGCTGTGCACCCTGCAGGCTCATATAGAAGGGCCGCTCGATACTCTGACCACCCACGGACGGTTGTTCTCACCACATCTTGAAATGAATACCACTTCTCTGGAAAATTTTGATGCTTTATTCAAATATGAAAGCGGGATTCTCACTGTTCCAAAATGGTCTGTCAATATCTGGGATCATCAATTTATGGGAGAGTCAATCATCGATCTGAATCCCTCCCGAAAGACGCTTGCTGCGCAGGTCAGGGGGAATGCATCATTGTCTCCCAGAAAATGGTTCGGATTGGGCATTGATTCCTCCTTGGTCGTCAAAAGTGAGATGAATATTTCGGTGTCGGGGCCGATGAATCAACTTTCCACACGAGGTGACTGCCGCTTGATTTTCCCGTCTTTTGCTCAAGATTCCCTGATTTACAACTATTCGTTTGATCTATTGGGAAAGAAACTTGATGTCAATTCTGTCAGGACGACGGAACTTCCATACGTGACGATGAATCTGGATTGGGCGCAAAAGCCGACGCACCTTTCTCTCCATGCCGAGCAGAGCGAGAAACTGGCACCCATTTTATGGCCGGACTCGCCCCTTAACCAGCGGCTCAAGGCTTTTTCCTGCACCATTCAGGTTTCGGGCGCCATACAAGAGCTCATTGCCGAAACCACCATCCGAAAGCCCGCCGAAGATGCCATCGATAATCAGGTATGTTTTGCCCTATTTTCGCTCAAACGAAATGATAAAGGGTTTCAAGCCGATGGACAATTCACGCTTTATCCTTCAAGTGACTTGGCAATGCGTGGAGAAGTAAAACTTGAAAAAACAAAGCAGCTGATACACATTAAAAGATTCGATATTGAAAACCAACTCACTTCTTCTGCTTCGATTGATTTGGACGATCAAGAGGTGAAGGGGACTTTGGAATGCGTGAAATTGGATTTGGGCCGCATCAGCGGAAAACAGGATAGCTTGGTATCCGGTTCTCTGGATGCGGCATTTAAATGGGGTGGCAAACTCACCTCTCCGCAGCTCTATGGAAGTCTATCGGTTGATCATTTTCTTTATCAGGGGCTCGGTCCCTATCAGCTGGTCATGGACTGCGACTATGATTCGAATCGATTCGAGTTGGGACGATTCCTCATCAATAAAGGACAAACAACACTTCTCTATGCGAAGGGGCAGTTTGATGCTGAGACCGATAAACTCGATTTTACCGTGAAAGGTGCAGGATTTGATGCATCGAGCATTTATCGGGTCGCCGGTAAAGATACTGTCATCACCGGTGAAAGCCTGGTGAATCTCACTGTCCAGGGGCGACTCGCTGCACCCGAATTCCGCGGTGTGGTGGCGGTAAAAAACGGACGATTATTTCGTGTACCTTTTGACCAAATGGAACTGCATCTCGGTTCTAAAGATTCTCCGGCGAGTGAACCGGCAAAATTGAATATCGACTCGTTTCGCCTCGTCCGCCAAGGAGAATTTGAGATTCTGGCCTCCGGCTATTACCCCTTATCGCCTCAGGATAGTTTGTTCTTGAATATTGACGGTTCCGGTAATTTTTTAAAAATATTAAATGATTTTGTGAAATTTTTTGTGGAACCGTCAAGCTTTTGCAGCTTCACCGGCCGTTTGCGGGGTACACCGTTGAATCCTCAAGTGGCGGCTGCTCATCTCACCATTCGTGATGCCAATATGAAATTTGCGTCGGTGGTGCCGGAAATCTCTCAAGTTAATGGTGAAGTCACTTTCTCGCCCATAGATCAATTCCTTCAAGTCGTGAATCTCGAAGGGAAAATGGGAGGTAAACCATTTCGAATTCACAGTGAATCCCCCAATAAAATTGTTTCTAAAAAGCCCATTGAAAGTTTAACGCTTGCTGATTTTGGTCTGAATGTCGGTGTTTTGGTGTTGGAGACGTCCGAGGAGGGAGTTCCCTTAAATTTTATCGGACTTATGGAACCCAATAAATTCGGTAATCTGGAATTGATTGGACGTGAACCTGGAGAAAAATTTTATTTTGCCGGGTTACCCGACGGCTTTACACTTCGGGGTACTGTTAATTTGCATGATGCCGATATTATGTATCCGTTTTATGAAAGCGGAAAGAGACCCGGCTCCAAAATTCTGGAATTCCTTGAGAATTTGACTTGGGATATCGATGTGATTCCCGCCAAAAATAACAGTTTTGTGCGCAGCTTTCCGGGAGCGATTGATCAGGTGTATGTGAATCTGAAAATCGATGAACAGTTCGGACATCTCGATTTCTCAGGTCGGATTGCTGATGAATCGTTTCGCATCAATGGTCTGGTGCGTTCAACCAAAGGCATAATTCAATATCTGGATATGAATTTCCGCGTCGAGAGGGTCGGGATAGAATTCGACCGAGGCAGTTTGATTCCGGTTGCCTATGGTCAAGCCCGCACGACCGTCACTGATTCTCTGGGCATATCATCAAATGTCATCCTTTCCCTTCAGACTGTTGACAATACCATGGATAAAAAAGAGGTTGACGATATTGTGCGCCAGGAAGAGGGACGAGCGCGATTTGACCGCATCCGTTTCAAATTGTCCTGCGATAATCCCGCCATCGGCAACAATGAAGCGCAGATCATGGCAAGTCTCGGATATTCCGGCAATGATATCAAAAACAGTGCGATTCAGGCAATCGGCTACAGCACGGATAATCTCATTTTTCGACCTCTCTTTCGGCCGGTCGAAAGAGAGTTGGAGAATACGTTCGGACTTGACTATGTGAGATTCAGTTCACAATTGACAAAAAACATCATTTACTTTAATCTCAATAATAATATCGATCTCAATAATCGTCTGGCACTTTTGGAGAGCACTCGGCTGATCCTCGGCAAATATCTTTCCAATCGCCTATTCCTCCAATACACAGGTCAGATTGAATCGGGAGTGGGATATCGTTATAAGGAAAAAGAACTCGGATTTCGTCATACCCTCGGTCTGGAATACCAGATAAATCCTCAAGTACTTGTGGAACTAGAGTATGATTATGATAGTTTGATGCTCTATAACCGCAACGATAAACGAATTTTGGTTCGTCATTGGTTTCCCTTTTAAAGCATAATTGTGATATTTTTCTTTGTAATCATGCTATTATTTCATAAATTGTTTTCTATTTAATTTTTCGAGGTTTTTTTATGAAGCCGGCGTACCATTTGCTCTTATTTCTTGCTGCTACGCTTCTATTTGCTCATAGTCAATTGCCGGCCCAGAGTCGGATGCTCAAGGTTCTGGGTGTTTCCATTCAGGGTAATGCGACCACCGACGCAAATATGATCCGTTTGCAATCCGGCATTATGCCTGGTTCTGAATTGGGAGCCGAGGGTGTGCAGGAAGCCATTCGGAAGCTATGGCGACTCAATCTCTTTTCCGATGTTCAGCTCCTTGTCGATCGGCAGGTGGCTGATGGATATTATCTCACCATTAAGGTGCAGGAATTTCCTCGCCTCGAACGGATTGAACTGCAGGATAATAAAAAACTGAAAAAAGATGAAATCGATGAAGTATTAAATTATTATTCCGGCCAGATCATCAGCCCGACCACTCTCGCCCGATCTCGAACCAAACTGTATGAAAAGTATAAAGAAAAAGGATATCTTCTCGCCGAGATCAACACTGAGATGCGCCCGGGCGAAATTGATTCTAATCGTGTCATTGTCAAATTTAAATTTAATGAAGGGAAAAAAGTCCAGATTCAAGCCATCGAATTCGTCGGCAACAAAGCGTTTTCCGATGCTAAATTGCGAAAACAGTTCAAGGAGACAAAGGAAGATCGATGGTGGCGCAGCGCCGATTTTGATCAGCCAAAATTCGAAGAAGACATGGTCAAGCTGTCTGATTTTTACAAGAATGAAGGGTATCGCGACGCCGAAATATTGAACGACAGCCTATACTATAATGACAATCGCGATGAGATGTTCATCAAAATATGGATTTTTGAAGGGGCTCAATACACCTTTGGAGATGTCGCCTGGGTCGGCAATACGGTCTTCAAGACTGATGAACTGACGGCTAATCTTCGTTTCCAAAAGGGCGACATTTACAGCAAGAAAAAATTGGATGAAGCAATATTTCAGCATGTGGGCGGGATGTACTACGATCTCGGATATATTTTCGCATCAGTGACGCCCAAGGAGGAAGTATCTTCCGAGGATCCTCATCAGTTGAATTTGCGGTTGTTGGTCAACGAAGGCAAGCAGGCGACCATCAATGAAATCGTCATATCCGGTAACAGCAAGACCAAAGAAAAGGTCATTCGCAGAGAACTGCGGATTTTCCCGGGACAGACCTTTAATAAATCCTTATTGGAGCGCAGCCAGCGTGATGTTTGGATGTTGAACTATTTCTCCAATGTTGAACCTGGCGTTCAACCCATCGATGAGGAGAAGGTGAATCTCGAGTTCAAGGTCGAAGAAAAGTCTACGGATACCGCCAACATGTCAGCGGGTTGGAGTGAACGCGATCGGTTGATCGGCAGCGTGGGTGTTGCCATGGCGAATCTCTTCGGCAACGGCCAACGACTCAGTTTCGATTGGATGTTCGGTCGCTATTACCGCTCATTCAACATCAGTTTCACTGAACCCTGGCTCATGGATTCGCCGACCCTGGCGGGCTTTAGCTTTTATGATACCAAACGCGACGCCTATTATATCGGATATAAACAGGTGAGTTCCGGCGCTTCATTTCGTTTGGGCAGACGATTCAACTGGCCGGATAACTTTTTCCGGGGAGATTGGATTTACCGAATTGACAAAACCGAACTCTCCGATTTTAACCAATATATCGTGAATGCCAATCCCAATAACATCGTCAATGAGGAGTGGCCGCTCATCAGCAGCGGCATCACCCAAATCATCTCGCGCACAAGTCTCGATCGCCCGGAATTCCCCACAGCGGGTTCGGATATTTCACTCACCGGCGAATTGGACGGCACTTTTCTGGGAGGAAATGTCGATTACCACAAATGGATTTTCCGCCTGGATTGGTTTACCCCCTCATTCTGGAAGCTTGTCTTTTATACCAGCTTTCAAGCCGGATATATGGAATCGATCGGCGCAAAGGCTCATATTCCTTATTTGGAATATTTTTTTATGGGCGGCGATGGTTTGTCTCGATCGACACCACTTCGCGGCTATGAGGATCCTCTCGCCGGTTACCAGATTATCGATGAGGGCGGAAAGTCTATGCTCAAATATACGGTTGAACTGCGCATTCCGATCGCTCCCAATCCGACTATTTTTGCCCTTCTCTTTGCCGAAGCCGGAAACACCTGGCTTGATTTTCAAAGGGTCAATCCTTTCGACATGAAGCGGTCGGCAGGCATCGGTGCACGTGTTTTTATGCCCATGATTGGAATTATAGGTTTTGATTATGGGTACGGATTTGACCGCCTGAATTCCTACGGGCTGCCGGATCCCAAATGGAAAATGCATTTTGTGTTCGGCAGGAGTTTCTAAATAAAGATTTGACATAATCATTTGTTGCGGAAATTGATATAATTTGTTATTTTATCGAGAAATGAATCCACCCCAAAAATGGAGGAAAAATTAAAAATGAACAATTGGAAGATGGGATCAATCCTGATATTGGCGACTATGACCCTTTTAACCTCGAACGCACTCGCCCAGAAACTGGGATACATTAATTCCCAACAGATTTTGTCCCAATACAAAGAAGCCCAGGACGCGCAGGAGCAGTTGGATAAAATAAATCGCGACTGGGAAGCTGAAGCGAAAGAATTGCAAACCCAGTTTCAAGAGTTGGGGCAGCAGTTGGAGTCCCAGTCTTTATTGCTCAGTGAAGAACGCCAGAAAGAAAAACAGGCAGAACTTCAAACGCTTTATCAAAAGATTCAACAATACCAAAATGAAAAATGGGGCCAGAATGGTGAATTCTTCCGCAAACAGGAAGAAATCATGAAACCCATTTATGATAAGATCAACATCGCGATCAAAAAGGTGGGCGAAGAAGATCGTTATGATTTTATCTTCGATATCGTTGCCGGCAACATCGTTTATGCCAGCCCCAGTCAACAGGATTTGACCGAGCTGGTGATTGAAGAATTAGAAAAGGGTCTCGAGTCTTCAGGCGCCAAATCACGTAACTAAGTGCACAGGCATAATAAATTTCTATGACGGTCAGGTTGATTGACATTGCATCGTGGGTAGATGCAACGATCGAAGGTGATGAGTCAGTTGAGATAACCGGATTAGCCAAGATTGAGGAAGCGCAAACCGGTTATCTCTCTTTTATTGCCAATCCCAAATATCAAAAATTCATCGAGACGACCAACGCCTCGGCGGTTCTGGTGGGAAAAGATTTTCCGTCTTCATCAAAAACCCTTTTGCGCACCAGCGATCCTTATTTCAGTTTTCTGCAGATCGCGCGTCGCTTTTATCAGCAGGCGCCTCAGGTGGAGAAGGGAATTCATCCGACGGCAATCATTGGTGAGGGAACCCGCATCGGCGCCGATGTTGCGATCGGGGCTTATGTGGTCATCGGCAAAAATTGTGAAATCGGCGAAGGAACGGTCATTTTTCCACTGTGCTTTGTCGGCGATCGAGTCCGCATCGGTGGTGATTGCCTGATCTATGCCCACACATCCATTCGTGAGGATTGTCGTATCGGCGATCGCTGCATCCTCCACATGGGAGCAGTCGTTGGCGCTGACGGATTTGGATTCGCGTTCCAAAACGGACGATTCCACAAATTGCCGCAAATGGGTATTGTGGTGCTTGAAAACGATGTTGAAATCGGCGCCAACACTTCCATTGACCGAGCGACCATGGGAGAGACCATCATTCGTGAAGGCGTCAAGTTGGACAACCTGATTCAAGTTGCACATAATGTCGAAATTGATCAGCATACTGCCATCGCCGCTCAGGCCGGAATTTCCGGAAGCACAAAGATCGGCAAATATGTGCAGATCGGCGGACAAGCAGGATTCGCGGGTCATCTTCAGGTTGCGGATAGGGCCAAAATTGGCGCTCAGGCAGGAGTCACCAAATCGGTTCCTGCGGGTGAGTTCGTTACAGGTTATCCCGCCAGACCATTTCGAGTGGAAATGCGGGAACTGGCAAGTTTAGCCCGCCTGCCTGAGATGGTCAAGCAAATGCGCGAACTCGAAAAACGCGTGATTGAACTTGAGCATCAGATTGAAGAACTGAATGCACGAAAAACGGAAAAGTGATGAGGAGGATTTTCTGAAAAATCAGCAAACCATCAAAGAAGAGGCTTCTTATACCGGTGTAGGACTGCATACTGGAAATAAAACTAAAATTACCTTCAAACCAGCACCTGTCAACACAGGCATCGTCTTTCGACGCGTTGATTTGGAATCCGCTCCGGAAATTAAAGCGGACGTTGATCATGTTATCGACATCTCACGGGGTACCACCATTGGTATTGGTGATGTTAAAATCCATACCGTTGAACACGTTTTGGCGGCAATCAGCGGTTTGGAAATTGATAATATATATTGCGAGGTTAACGGGAACGAACCTCCGGTCGGTGACGGCAGCGCGTTACCCTTTGTTGAAGTGTTGCTCAAAGCGGGCCTCGTCGAACAGGAAGCTTTGCGCGATTATCTGATCATTGACAAGACCATAACTTATTCTGATCCTTCCAAAGGAATTGATATCGTTGTTTTTCCATCGGATGAATTCCGGATTACCTTCATGATCGATTATAAAAATCCGGCTTTGGGGACGCAATATACTTCGATGTATTCACTGCATGAGGAGTTTGCGACCGAGTTTGCTGCAGCCAGGACTTTTTGTTTTCTTCATGAAGTTGAACAATTATGGCGTGCTGGATTGATCAAGGGCGGGAATGTGGACAATGCACTCGTCATTATCGATCGTGATATGGAAAAAGCAGAATTGGCCGAGCTGCGCTCCTTATTCGGTATTCACGAACAGGTCAACCTGTCGAATAATGGAATTCTCAACGGCAAAGAACTAAGATATTATAATGAACCCGTTCGACACAAAGCGCTGGATCTGATCGGCGATTTGGCTCTGTTGGGCGTCCCGATCAAGGGACATGTCATGGCGGCGCGCTCTGGTCACGGCGCCAATGCGGAGCTGGTCAAACTCATCCGCAAAGAATATGAGAAAAAGCTGATTCGCCGACGGTTTCAGGCTGATGACAGCAAAGGCGTTTTTTTAGATGCAGAAGCGATAGAACGCGTTCTGCCCCATCGATATCCATTTTTGCTGGTCGATCGAATTATTGACCTGGTTCCTGGCGAACACGTAATTGGCATCAAGAATGTCACCCGCAACGAGCCTTTCTTTCAAGGTCATTTCCCCGGCCGCCCGATTATGCCGGGCGTGCTGATTGTTGAGGCAATGGCTCAAGTCGGTGGCATTTTACTCCTGAATGCTCAAACAGAACCTACTGAAAAGCTGGTGCTTTTTACCGGTATTGATAATGTCCGTTTTCGTCGCGCCATTACTCCCGGCGATACCCTGCGTTTTGAAGTCGAAATGAGCGCTTTCAGACGTTCTATGGCCAAAATGTACGGTCGTGCTTATGTTGGTGATCAACTGGCTTGTGAAGCTGAATTAATGGCTGCCGTCGTGGACCGAGAGAAAAAATAACGGTTACTCCAAGGATAAAATCGTGACAACCATCCATCCAACCGCCATCGTAAATGCGAATGCCAAACTGGGCACTAACGTAACCATCGGTCCTTTTACCATCGTAGAGGATAACGTCGAAGTCGGCGATGATACCTCCATCGCTTCAAATGTCCTGCTTGCTTCCGGCGCGCGAATCGGGCAGGGGTGCAAAATTCACAATGGTGCGGTCATTGCCACCCATCCCCAGGATTTAAAATTTGGTGGAGAAATGACCACATTTGAGATCGGTGATCATACAACCGTGCGCGAATTCTGTACTCTGAATCGCGGCACGCATGAGCGTGGAAAAAGCACCGTAGGATCCAATTGTCTGCTGATGGCTTATGTTCATATTGCCCACGACTGTTTTGTCGGCAGTAATGTTATACTCGCCAATTCTGTGCAAATCGCCGGACATGTGACGATCGAAGACTGGGCGATCATCGGAGGACTGTCCGGTGTGCATCAGTTTTGCCATATCGGTCAACATGTTATGATCGGCGGCGGCTTTCGCGCCACTCAAGATGTGCCTCCCTACATCCTGGCTTCGGAAGAACCTCTGCGCTTTTGTGGACTCAATTCGATCGGATTACGACGAAGAGGTTTTTCTGAAGCGGCCATGAGCTCTCTCAAAAAAGCCTACCGATTATTATACCGTTCCCATCTCAACGTCTCCCAGGCTGTCGAGAAAATAAAAACTGAGGTGAACATGACTCCAGAAGTCCAGAATGTGCTTCAGTTTATTGAAAAGGCAGATAGGGGATTGATTTAGGGTGATCTCAGGAACAGCTGCAGCCGAGTCGTCTCCTTGGCGTTTCATTGACAGCGGCCCATTGCCGGGCGCGACAAATATGGCTGCGGATATGGCGATTACTCAGGTTCTTGGAAGAGAACCTGCGCCGCCCACTCTGCGCGTATATCAGTGGTCACGTCCCACGATATCACTTGGTTATCATCAATCAGAAAAAGACATTGATCTACTCCGCTGTAGTCAAGACGGAATCGATGTGGTGTATCGCCCCACAGGCGGACGCGCCATTCTCCATGATAATGAAGTGACCTACGCGGTGATATTGCCGCCGAGCAGTTCATTTTTCGCACTCGATATCTTTGGCGTCTATGAATTCATCAGCCGCTGTCTGGTGCACGCCTTGCAATCACTGAACATCGATGCCGACTTTGAACGGGCTAAAAAGACTCCCGATGGATTTTCTCGGGGGGAACTGTCCACATTATGTTATGCGTCATCCATTCAGTATGAAATAGCCATTCAGGGAAGAAAGTTGGTCGGAAGCGCCCAGCGACGGATCCATAATTCCGTGCTGCAGCATGGGTCTATCCTTTTGGGAGATGAACATTTGGCAGTTGCCCATTATCTGGCCGGGCATGATGATCAATGGCGTCATCGCGTGCATCAATATTTGAAAAAGCAAACGGTCTCTATTAATCAACTGACACGAACGCCGGTCACTCGGCAGCAGATGATTGCCGCCTTGCGACAAGGTTTCGCCGAAGAGTTGAGAATTTCGTTTACAGATGGTCAACTGAGCAATGAGGAAATGAAGCAGAGCGAATTACTGCGTTCTAAATTTGCCATTTTAGAAAACTAATGATGCCATCCCCAAAACGTCTTGTTATTCTGGGCGCTACAGGTTCAATCGGTTTGAACTGCCTGCGCTGTGTCACAGAAAATCCTGATTTATTTCGAATCGTCGGCTTGTCGACTCATCATCAGGTGGATCTGCTGCTGCAGCAATGTGCGACACACAAGCCTCAGTATGCGGCAGTCAGCGGCCGAATGGTCTCTCCAGTTGAACTGCTTCAGTTCGAACAAATGAAGATATCTTTGTTCACCGGGGCTCAGGCCTTGACTGATTTGGTGAATGCCGCGGAAGGGGATATGCTCGTGAATGCAGTGGTCGGCGCGGCTGGTTTCCTGCCGACACTGGCTGCAATTGAGCTGGGCCGGGATATTGCCTTGGCCAACAAAGAAACCTTGGTCATCGGCGGCGAATTGGTGATGAATCTGGCGGCAAAAAAAGGGATCCACATTTTGCCGATTGACAGCGAGCATAGTGCTGTTTTTCAATGTCTCATGGGAGAAGATCCGCAGAGCATTGAAGCGATCATTTTGACCGCTTCCGGCGGGCCATTTCGTTCGTTACCAAAAAGCGAGTTTAAAAATGTCACCGTCGAGCGCGCTCTCGCACATCCGAATTGGCGCATGGGCAAAAAAATTACCATCGATTCGGCGACCATGATGAATAAAGGTTTTGAGGTGATCGAGGCCTGTCGATTATTCGGGGTTCGGGCGGATCAAGTCCGTGTTATCATTCATCCTCAATCGATTATCCATTCAATGGTGGAATTTAAGGAAGGATCGATCAAAGCCCAAATGGGCGTTCCGGATATGCGCATTCCCATTCAGTTGGCCCTCACCTGGCCGAGAAGAGTCGCCGCTGATTTTCCCCGCCTGGATTTTAATGTCTTGAAAGAACTCACTTTTGAGCTGCCGGATATGGCTAAATTCCGTTGCCTGGTTTTGGCTTATCAAGCGCTGGCGGAGGGCGGCACGGCGCCGGCCGTATTAAATGCGGCGAACGAAATTGCCGTGCAACGATTTCTATCGCGATCGATTCGGTTCGATCAGATTGAAACGTTGGTTCAGGCGGCTCTGGAAACCCATAAAAACCGGCAACACCCCCAGGCTGAGGAACTTGTTGAAGCAGACCTGTGGGCGCGATCGTTTGCAGAAAATTTCTCTCCACACTCAACTGGAATTTTAACTTGAATCTTTTCGTTAATAAAACCGTCTTACTAGCACCTTGCTGGATAAAACAACAGCTAATTGGTTCGATAATGAATGATGATCATTTGGATTTAGGAAAATAAAATGGAAAATATTGGCAATGTATTGTTGACGTATGGGCTCCCTTTCATTTTTATCATCGGTCTGTTGGTGATTATGCACGAATTGGGACATTTCTTGCTGGCAAAATTGGTTGGTATTCGGGTCGAGCGGTTTTCGATCGGCTTCCCGCCCCGACTGTTTGGCAAAAAAATCGGCGATACCGACTATTGCATCTCCGCAGTTCCTCTGGGCGGTTACGTCAAAATGTCCGGCATGATTGACGAAAGCCTGGATGCGGCAAACATCAAAGGAGAACCGCACGAATTCATGTCCAAACCAATTTGGGCGAGATTCCTGGTCATTTTCGCCGGTCCGCTGTTCAATATTTTGCTGGCGGCATTGATCTATACCTTTATCTTCATGACCGTCGGTATTGAGATGCCTGCTGAACCCAGCTATGCGGTTGTCGGGGCGGTGATGCCGCAGAGTCCGGCCGATTCGATCGGTCTGCAGTCCGGTGACCGCATCACCCGCATCGACGCCCAATCGGTGAATACCTGGCAGGAACTCTTGACCATTGTCCATAATGCGCCTCAACGACAGCTTGACATTGAATGGCAACGCGAAGGCGCCCTCTTCACCTCGCGCGTGACTCCGGTTTTGGACCCCATGAACAATATCGGTCTCATCGGAATCAGTCCTGTGATGACAAAAGAAAAAGTCGGGCCATTCACGGCTGTCAGCTTGGGCGTCACCAATACGATCTATAAAACTGATATGATCTTGAAATCTTTTGCTTTGCTGTTCAGCGGCAAAGTGAACGCCAAGGAAGCCTTGGGCGGACCGCTGCGAATTGCGGAAATCTCCGGTCAGGTGGCCAAGCGAGGATTCAGTGATCTGCTTGCATTTGCGGCGGTGTTGAGCATTAATTTAGGACTGTTGAATCTACTCCCTGTTCCGGTTCTGGATGGAGGACATTTGGTGCTGCTCACCCTGGAAGCCATCATCAGACGCCCGATTTCCACCAAAATAAAAATGACAGTTCAACAGATCGGCATGGCATTGCTTTTAGCCCTGATGGTTTTTGTTATTATCAATGATTTTCTCAGATTGGGGAGATAGTCTGACCTGAGATCATGGTCAGAGATGATCCATTTTCAGCTTCCAAATTTACCCTTGACTGTGTGGTAAATATATACTAATTTTTCAGCCTGAATGTCGGCAAACCCCATTTGATCGATCGAGTCGAATCAGAGTGTTTTGCCGCATTTTGTCGCTGATATTGAATACCTCAAGATACCTGTCAGGAAGGAGTGAATGTGGATATTAAAAAAACTGCTTTATACTCTGTCCATTTGGAGCTTGGCGCCAAAATGGCCCCATTTGCCGGCTATTGGATGCCGATTCAATATGCCGGGATTCTTCAAGAACATCGTTGCGTGAGAACCCAGGTGGGACTTTTTGATGTTTCTCACATGGGAGAATTCATTGTTCGTGGTAAAAACGCCCTCGATTTTCTTCAAAAAATAACCATAAATGATGTCAGCAAGCTGCAGGTCAATCAAGTTCAATATACTGCCATGTGCTATGAAAATGGCGGCATCGTGGATGATCTGCTGGTCTACCGTTTTGATGATTATTATATGATGGTGGTAAATGCGGCAAATGTTGAGAAAGACTGGAATTGGGCCAAATCCCATCTTTTAGATGACGTTGTCTTGCAAAATCAGAGTGATCAATTCTCGTTGCTGGCATTGCAGGGACCGTTCTCCCGAGATCTATTGCAGCAGGCGACTTCGCTGCCGCTGGATGATCTTGCTTTTTATTGGAGCATGAGCGGAGTGGTGGCTGATGTGCCGATGATTGTCTCGCGAACCGGCTACACCGGAGAACTCGGTTATGAACTCTGCTTTGCGCCGGAGCATACAGAAAAGATCTGGCACACGCTGATGGCCATCGGTGAACCGTATAAAATTGAACCCATCGGCCTTGGCGCTCGAGATACACTCCGACTGGAAATGAAATACTGCCTCTATGGAAACGATATAGATGCGACGACTCATCCATTGGAAGCGGGACTCGGTTGGATCACAAAACTCGACAAACCCGATTTTATCGGCAAAGCGGCGATTCTTCAGGCCAAAAACCAAGGACTCACGCGCAAATTGGTTGGTTTTATGGTCAAAGGTAAAGCCTTTCCCCGCCATGGCTACGAGTTATATCGCGGTCCACAAAAGATCGGATTTGTAACCAGCGGCACCTTTTCTCCCATGTTGGAAAAAGGAATCGGCATGGGCTATGTCGAGTCCGAATTTTCAAATATCGGGAGCACCATCGAGATCGACATTCGTGGTAAAAGAGAATCCGCGGAGATCGTCAAAACGCCATTTTATCAGCATAAGTGAACGAATACTTTATGCGTACCATACGTTTTTATCAGG
>RPQV01000022.1 GCA_003818595.1 Calditrichota bacterium | reverse complement strand
TTTTCAATGTGATCACCTGCTTTTTTGAGATCGTCTTTCGAAGTGGCGTCAGCAGCCAGAGCAAGCGATTTTACCTCAAAACGACCAACTTGATCTGCGGTTTTTTCAGCATTGGTTAAATTGAGGTCGATAACCGCGATGGAAGCACCGGCACTCGCCAGTCCGCATGCCATGGCGCCGGCGAGAACACCACCGCCGCCAATGACCACCGCCATCTTGTTTCGCAGATTAAATAGTTCGTCAATCGAATGCATGCCTGCTCCAGGTTCAGCCCCGTAACTCGGGGCGCTTGATATTGAAATACGGTCAGTTATTCTCTCCTCCAATCAGTGATCCATCACTCATTATCCCTTTAGAACAGATCGAGTGCCGCGGGAATCCATAATGAAATCTGCGGAATGTAAGTGATGACAAACAAGGCAATGATCATTGCCAGGAAAAAAGGCAAAATGGGACGGAAGACCTTGGAAATTGTGGTTTCAGCGATGCCGCAACCAACGAATAAGCATGAACCAACCGGTGGAGTACAAATGCCGATGTTCAGATTGGTGACCATGATGATGCCGAAATGCACAGGATGAATACCGAGTTTCATGACAATCGGCAGAAATATAGGTGTGAAGATGAGTACTGCGGGCGTCATATCCATGAATGTCCCGACGAAGAGAAGTATTAAATTGATGATTAACAGGATGACCACTGGATTCGAGGAGAAACTCATCAACGCAGCACTGATTGTCTGGGGGATATTTTCATGGGCCAGGACATAGGACATCGCCATCGAAGTTCCAATCAACATAAAAACGACCGAGGTGGTGATGCCTGACTGCAGCATGATTTTCCAAAGTTCTTTAACCTTGACCTCGCGATAGACCAAAACTGAAAGGATCAGCGCATAGACGACCGATATGGCAGATGCTTCTGTTGCGGTAAAAACGCCGTTTAAAATTCCACCCAAGACGATGACGATGAGCAGCAGCGCGGGAATTGCCGCGACGAATTTCTGCAGACTCTCCTTAATTCCAAATTTTTCACCTTTTCCATAGTGATGTTTCGCAGCAATGATGCCGGCAGTCACCATCAAAGCGATCCCTACCAGAATGCCGGGTAAAATGCCTGCCATAAAGATGGCTGCAACGGAGACAGCTCCGCCTGTTGCTAAAGAATATACAATCATCACATTGCTGGGAGGAATCAACAGCCCGGTGGTCGCCGCCGTGATGCTCACAGAGGCGTTGAACTCCCGACTATACCCTTGTTTATTCATGATGGGAATCATAAATCCGCCGATGCTCGAAACCGCAGCGACAGCGGAGCCGGAAATGGCGCCGAACAGCATGCAGGTGAGAATGTTGACAAAAGCCAAACCGCCCGGAAACCTGCCGACGAGAACATTGGCAAAATCAACCAATCTGCGGGCAATACCGCCCTGTCCCATCAGTTGTCCGGCGAAAATGAAAAAGGGAATAGCCAACAAGGCGAAACTGTCGATACCCGTGGCAATGGTGTAGGCAACGGTGAGGAACTCCGGAAGACTGCCGATGACAAACACAGTCAGCAACGAAGAGATGCCGATCGCAAACGCGATTGGCACATTGATATAGAGTAAAACCAAGAAACTGAGCACCAGTACAATGAGAGGCCAATCCATATTCACTCCCGTCGCTGTTAATTATGAATGGATTTGGTTTTGAGATGGACCGCAGCGGCCTCCGCAGAGCGGGTGCGGCGCAACTTGCCCCATGCCTCCACGAAAAATTCAGCGGCATAGATCGTCATGAAAAAGCCGGAAACAGGAATCGCCAGGTATATATAGCCCATAGGAATTTTCAAAGCCGGTGTCAATTGACCCAACATAAAGGTTATAGAAACCAAACGCAAGCCGCCGAACCCCATGACGCCAACTGAAAAAACAGTCACCAAGGCATAGACAACAAGTTCAGTCACCAGCCGCCTTCTTTCCGAAAAACGATTAGTGAAATAATCGATGCCGAGATGCGATTTACGATGCAAGGCGACAGCCGCGCCCAGTAGTCCAACCCAAATCATCAAATTGGTTGCCAATTCTTCGCTCCAATTGCTGGGATGTTTGATGACGAATCGGGTGATCACCTGCCACGTCACATCGATGGTCAAGACCGCCATCGAAACCGTCACCAAAGCTTCCAAAAATGTATCGAGCCCTTTCTTAAGAGCGATCATCTTCATCAGGGTACCTCTTGTATTTGCTCAGCCAACCTGCCGATTTCGGTATCTTTATAAGCTTGATACATGGCTTGAGCGCGTTGATAAAAGGGGTTTTTATCAGGTCGATAAACCTGCAAACCCTTTCTTTCCATTTCTTCCATCGAGTTTTGCACAAATTGCTGCCAAAGCGTACGCTGAAAGGGCACTGACTCTTCGGCTGCCTCCTTCAAGATACGACGCTGGTCATCATCGAGACGCTTCCAGACGATCGTACTGATGAGGAGAATGTCAGGAACCATGGTGTGCTCATCAAGGCTGTAGTGGCGAGCGACTTCATAGTGGCGGGAGGTGTAAAGACTGGGTTCATTATTTTCCGCTCCATCCACGACACCCTGCTGCAGTGCAGTATAAAGTTCACCCCACGGAATTGGGGTGGCGGATCCTCCCAGGACATCAACCATCTGAATCGCCATGGGACTGAGTTGAACGCGGATTTTCAATCCCTTCAAATCGTCAGGACGGAGAATTGGACGTTCTTTGGTGTAAAAACTTCTCGCACCGGCATCGTAATAGACGAGGCCGCGCATTCCCTTGGGTTCACACGCGAGCAACAATTCATCACCGATGGGACTTTCCAGCACCCGCCACTTGTGCTCCGCATCTCGAAACAGGAAAGGCATTGCCAGCACTTTGATATTAGGAACAAAACTTTCCAGGGCGCTGCTGGAAACCTTGGTCATGGAGAGGATGCCGAGCTGCAGTTGTTCGACGCATTCCTTCTCAGTCCCCAGCTGTTCACTCGGATAAATTTCTATACGCATCGTCCCGGCTGATTTCTCGGCCACTCGCTGAGCCATAAAAGCCATCGCCTGATGAACCGGATGATCAGTATTCAGCCCATGCGCAATTTTTAAAACGCGAAGCGGACGGCTCGATTGATCGCAGGCAATGGATAAAAAAGCCATGATAAGAATACCCCTGACCACAAGGTTCACAATCCGCAATACTGCCTCCTTGACGCATTGAATCAGCTTTAAGAATTGGAAATGAATATAAAAACTGCGGCTTTAAGAGTCAAACACATTTGACAAGCTCCCCTAAACAAAAAAGGCCGATTGGTTGAATCGGCCTATTCAGGAAAATATTAATTTTCAGCTGACAATGATGGCTTCTGAAGGGCAAGAATCGACGCATTCTTTAACATCTTCTTCAAGACCTGCCGGAACTTGACTCGTTTTTACCACGGCAATACCGTCACCCATCTCAAAAACATCTGGGCACGTATCAACGCACAATTCACAGCCGGTGCAGAGATCTGCATCAATCTTAACTTTCATCGAAAACCTCCTATTAGAAATGTGGGCAATAGATAAAAAAATCACTCGAACAATTTATTAAAGTTATCAGAATTCTACAAGCAGTTTTTCGCCTTGAAGACAAGAGCCATCCCGCTCATTTCTCTTTATCTTTAGGTAAAAAATGTGTAGTTTCCTGAAGATGAAAGGGTGTGCGAATGAATTATGTCTGGTTTTTTTTAATGATGATCAGTCTGCTCACTGCAGCCTTCACGGGGAAAATCGAGCTGCTGCCCGCGAGTGCATTTGAAATGGCCGGCACTGCCGTGAACATCGTCCTCGGATTGATCGGCATTTTAACCTTATGGCTGGGCTTGATGCGAATTGCCGAAAATGCCGGTCTGATCAGATCGCTGGCACGCCTGCTGACGCCAGTCGGTAAACATCTCTTTCCAGGCATTCCTGACGGTCATCCGGCGATGGGATCCATGACATTGAATATTGCGGCAAATTGGTTGGGATTGGGAAATGCCGCGACGCCTTTTGGAATCAAAGCCATGGAACACTTGCAGGAGTTAAATCCTGATAAAGAGCGGGCTACCGATGCCATGATCATGTTTATGGGATTAAACACGTCCAGCATAACACTCGTCCCCATCACCATCATCGGCGTGCGTACCAGTTTGGGCTCTACCGACCCCGGCGCCATCATCGGAACCACCCTTTTTTCATCCCTATGTGCAACCATCGCTGCTATTGCAGCAGTCAAAATATTAACGCATGCGACTTGGGGCTTGTCGCAATTTACTTCATGGCTGCTTCGCACCTGGAAATGGTGGACGTTTTTATTGATTTTTATCGGTCTCATGCTGTTCCTGAGGCGCACCGGCTTGCCGTTAGGTTCCGAATCCATTCCGTTCTTCCGCAAAAGCGTGGACTTGATTTCCAAATGGACCATTCCCTTACTACTGCTGCTGATATTGGGTGCTGCAGCGGTGAAAAAGGTCAGAGTCTATGAGGTTTTTATCGACGGGGCCAAGGAAGGATTTCAAGTAGCGATTCGAATCATTCCCTATTTGGTCGCCATATTGGCGGCCATCGCCATGTTTCGAACTTCAGGCGCCATGGATGTGCTCATCCAGATAATAACGCCTTTCACTCGCGGGATCGGCTTCCCCGCCGAGGTCTTGCCGGCAGCATTAATGCGGCCCTTTTCAGGCAGCGGCACCTTGGGGATCATCACGGAATTGATGCAAGTCCACACACCGGACAGTTTCATCGGCTGCTTATCATCCACCATTTACGGTTGTACCGAAACGACTTTTTATGTATTGGCGGTCTATTTCGGCGCCGTGGGTATTCGTCAGACGCGTTTCGCTGTTGCGGCCGGATTATTCGCGGATGGCGTCGGAATCCTGGCATCCCTTTTCATATGCCGACTGATTTTTCTATAATCCATCATGCCGGCGACAGCAGCATTTTTTTCAGGGTACTGTGAAAATTAATCATGCTCATAACCTGCCTACTCTCAGCAACCATCATGAATCTCCCGCTTGTTAAATTGCCTGTCTGCAAATCGCAGCCGGCGCTGCTCGGCACTCGGCCATAACTTTTATTTAATATTCAAGTTAAACAAGAAGTCTGGTTCCAAGTGAAAAGCGGTTTCAAATGAAACAGTTGCACACTTCTGAAATCCAATTGTCCGCATGATCCCTCAGATTTTGGTATGGTGATTGCAGAGAGACGGATACAGTTCGTTTCGAGCGCAAGCCAAATTCTTAATTAAACATACGGAGGTATTATGCAGGCGCATCGTTCGTTTTCGATTTGGGTGGTGGTGGTGTTACTGTCAGGCTTGCTGGCAGCGCCCGCAGCTTTTGCATCGCAGCAGATGATTCAATTTGAACAAAAAATGAATCTTTCATTACAAGTATGGTATGCTGAACCATCCCATGCAAACCTACTTTCGACTCCATTGACAATCACCTCAGTCAATGGAACCGGCGCCATCACCGGCAAAATAACAGATGGAGTTCATCCACTTGAAAATGCGTTGGTTTTTTGCTGGGCAGTCATCAACAGTGGTGTCGTCAGTCAATCGGCGATATCCGATGCGCAAGGCGAATACAAGCTGTCAGCGCTCAATGCCGGTGAATATTATGTTGTCGCCTCAGCAGCCGGCTATCTGTCTGAATTTTACGGCAACGCCTTTACTCCTCTTGAAGCCGACATGGTGATGGTATCGGATGATGCCGTGGTGGAGGACATCAACATCAACTTGGAAAAAGCGAGAAGAGGCAATGGCTCCATATCCGGCACCGTCACTCGTGAAAGCGATGCGTCTCCCATCCCGGGCGCATGGATTCTTGCTGTCGGCAGACGAAATCCGTTCAATCAACAACAAACTTTCGCCATCTCTAACGATCAGGGAAATTACAAAATTGCAGATCTGGCCAACGACGCCTACGTCGTAGCCGCTTTTGCCAACAGCTTTGTTCCAGAATTATACAATAACGCCGAAGACTTGGTCAGTGTCACTCCGGTGATTGTCCAGGATAATGAAGTGACGGATATCAACTTCCAATTAGCGGTTGGAGGCAGCATTTCAGGGCGAGTCAAGAATGAAGGCGATGAACCGCTCGCGGGAATCAAGATCAAAGCCGAAGCTGTGGATAAGGCCAATGCCGTTTTCCCCGGATTAAATGGACTCCTGCAGATGGCATTTACAGACGCTGATGGGAACTACAAAGTGGAGGGTTTGAGAACCGGCGAATATATTGTTTCAGCACAGATGTTTCAGCCGCCATCCAGAGAAATACTATTTTTTGAGCAACAATACAACCGAAGCGACGCAACTCCTGTACTGGTCGAACAAGGTAAAGAGACAACCGGAATCAATTTCACGTTTATCATTCCAACCGGAAAAATCACCGGTCACGTCGTCGATCTTAAAGGAAATCCCCTGGCCGGCGTGAATATCACCTATCTCTGTAAGGATTCAGACTATCATAGTTGGGGGAATCTGTGGCGTCAGAGCAAAACGGACGAGAATGGCGATTATGCATTGACCAATCTTGTGGCCGGTGTTTATTTTGTTGGCGCCTGGGTTCCGGGAGCAAACCATCTCAGTTATATATGGTTCGAGAATGCGCAGAACATCGAAGATGCGACGCCCATCGAATTATCCGATGGAGAGGTGGTCTCGGACATCAATTTCACGCTTGATCTGAGCACCGAATATGGATCGATAAGCGGACAAGTTGTGTACGAAACCAGCGGATCCCCGGCATCTTATGCTCTGCTTCAAGCCATACCGGTTAAAAGTGCTAACTGGGGCAGGCTGGGCAAAAATCATTCAATATTCCTGGCATTCACCGATGAAAATGGCAATTATAAAATTCATCCGTTGTTAAAAGGTGAATACCACGTCGTTCTGCGCAAGAACGGATATGTCGAATACTATGACAATAAAACCAAAGAAGAGGATGCCGACACCATCGTCGTCAAAGCGGATGAAGCAACAACGGAAATTAATTTCGCCATCCCGGATGCACCCACAGAAGGCAGTATCGTTTCGGGAAAAGTAGTGGACGATTCAACCGGGGAAGCCATCGCCGGAGCGCTTGTCACCCTCATTCCCGGAGAGAGACCGCGCTGGTTCATTGGAACGGCGTCTAAATGGACGAGAATATATTACGCCTCATTCACTGATGAAACCGGTAACTATAGCATCGGTGGGATCCCGCAAGGGAAATATATTGCCATGAGCTGGGCTCATGGATACATTGGCGAGTTCTATGACAATGTGCGCAATATTCATAAAGCTCAAGTCATTGAGCTGTCAGGCCAAGATTCCGTATCCGACATCAACTTTGCGTTGCGGTCTCGACCGAGTCGAGGTGATATGGTGGGCTGTGTAATTGCCGGACTCATCCAAAGTGACGACGGCGGCGGAATCGACCAGGCGATGGTTTATGCCATGGATAATGGCGGAAGCATTGTCGCTTCAGCGGTTAGCGGAGTTGACGGAACGTATGACCTGTCAGGTCTGGAAAATGGTGATTATTACGTGTTTGTCACACGTCCGGGTTTCGAAGACACCTATTATCCTCAAAATCAGACCATCGATTCCGCGCAATCCGTCGTTGTCACCTCGTTGGACAATGCGACGGGGAGTCATATCAATGTCATCCTGTCTGATGAAATTGCCACTCAAATCGATCAATCAAGTACACCCGTACCGAGCGAGTATCAATTGGCGCAAAACTTTCCCAATCCATTCAATCCGACCACGATGATTGAATATCGATTGCCGGAGAGAGCGACAGTAACGCTGCAGATATTCAACGTTCAAGGTCAATTAATCCGCAGTTTGAAGGATGAGATTGAAAACGCAGGAGTCCACCAGGTATTATGGGATGGACGCGACCAAAATCATCAATACGTGCCCAGCGGAGTATATTATTATCAATTGCAGGCGAATGATTTTAATGAAATCAAAAGCCTTGTCTTTATGAAGTAACTTCCAAACACATATTTATGCCCCCGACTCCCCGAAGGGAAACTCCTTCGGGGAGTTTTTTATTGAAACATGATGGACCCGATATCGTCTATGGTAAACATGTATTCACAGAGGAAATCATGTCTTTACAATTTATAAAAATGGCCTGGATTTGGTTGGCTCAGAAAAAATGGGCTTGTCGTTTAATCGTTAAATTCGGACTGTTTGTCTTGCTTTTTCTCGTCATCACCATGCCCAATCCTTGGCTGACGGTGAAGCAGATAGCAGCCTATATTGATATTGAAGCGTTATTAAACCCCGACTTTCCACAAATGAAGGAGATCAATGCAGCGATTGATGCTCGTCTTCCTCTGCATTCAACTTTTAATGAAGAGTACCAGACGATCGTCAAATTCGTATACGATAGCATCCGATATGAATTTGATTGGGACAACTGGCAAAATTCCGAATACTGGCCGTCCGCCGTAGATGTTTGGCAAAGAAAGCGCGAGGATTGCGACGGCCGCGCGATTCTGGCGGCGAGCATATTTCGATCACGCGGTTATAGCGATGCTACGGTTGTGGCGAGTTTACGCCATTTATGGATTAAAGTCGGCAATCAGGAATTGATGGGACCGGATAAAGAAAAGCTGATGATTGTGGAAAAGGGCAAAAAGCATTTTCTGTTACCCTCCCTGAACTATATGCTCGAGTCTTTTGCCGATCAGTTGTATTATTATCCGCTTTCTCGAATGGTCTTGATCCTGTGCGGTTCATTGATCTTGCTGTTCCATCCCCATAAAAGCAGCATCCTGTTTCTGACACTCCTGGCCACAGCCAATTTTGGTTTGATTCTGATTGTGGATTGGTCGCGCTACGTCTCATATTATGGCCAGATGAAACTGACACTTGGGTTCATAGCGGGTTCGCTATTGATGTTTGCCTCGATCGTGACGGCATGGCGACCGCAATGGTGCAGAATTATCCTGTGCAGTCGCAAACTAAACATCCATAAAACTGAAATCAGCTGAAGAACTGCTCCAGCGCACGCAGCAAGTGAGTTGAAACGGGGCTCCCGATTTTTCGATCCGTTGACCGCAGACCGAAATATTTTACTTCCAAACGTTGGCAGGACTTGAGATATTGTTCAATCAAAGCAATATTAAAAGCATGTGTGCTGATCCGTGCATTATCCAAATCGGCGGGCTCTATCCATCCCATCTCAGCGGTTGAATCAATGCCATCCACTGCGTCTATGAAGACCACCAATTTCGGATGGCTTTGTAGTATGGCTTCCAAATAGTTTTCCGGATTGGCGCCCGCGTTGATAAAAACCGACTTGCGGTATTCCGATCGCTTTTGCAGCTCGGTTAAAAACATCAAGCCCGCGGCATCATCGCCGCGGGCTTGATTTCCCAATCCTACAAATACAATTTTATCTGCTGTGTGACTAATCGTTTTTTTGAAATCCGTAAAATTCATCCTCTACCACCACTTTGTGCCGGCATTTGGGGCATAATACTTTGACCTGATCTTCCCGTCGCAAGCGCGATTTGCTTTTTGCGGGAGCAAGTCCGAAAAACTCTTTCTGGCTTTCCAACAGGAGATTGGGGTGCGCATAGGCTTTTGCGCCGAGACGGTTTTTAATCCACTTTAACTGATCCCGCGGCGCCACAACGACTCTGCAGGCTTCGCAGTAAAGCAATTCTTTCTGCACTGATTCGAACATTTCAGGTGCTTTTAAATCCATTACTGAAATTGAATATTCCGTAGAAAGCTTTATGCCCTGGCCGGTAATACAATGTTCTTCGCATTGTCCACAGTGAATACATGACGCATAATCGACAGTCAAAGTACGCACCCCCGCGGTTTGATCATCCGTCATTGTGATGGCTTGCGGCGGACATACCTGAGCGCAGGATCCGCAACCCACGCAACTCTCAGCATGGTATCTGGGCAGACCGCGGAATTCCGGTTCCGGTGTATGCGGCTCGAATGGAAATTTTGTGGTATAGGGCGCTGAAAAAAATGATGTGAGCGCTTCCTTGATCTCGCGAAGCTTGGGCAATATCATAGGATCTCCTCAATCAACTTTGTCTTTCAATTCATGATCAGCTTCATAACAATCGATCACCGTCAACGGCGTGAGCGGGATGCGGCTTTTATGAGCTGCTCGGGCAATCGCATGGGCGGCGACCGGTGAGGTGAGGAATATAAACACAATTCCCAGCAGCGCTTTGAATCCAAAACTGGTGAATCCTTGAATAATAAAAATACCGAATAAAATTCCGGCGGATCCGAACGTGACGCACTTGGTGGCTGCCTGCAAGCGATTATAGACATCCGGAAGACGTACCAATCCCAATACGCCGAGAAAATCAAATAATATTCCTATGCTGATGAACACCATACCCACAATTTCTCTAATCATCGATGGATCTCCCTTCGAGTATTTTGGCAAATGCAATCGATGCAACGAAACTCATCAGAGCCCAAATCAGACCAACATCCATAAAAAAGCCCTGGTTAAAAAATAGTCCGAATAATGACAACAATCCAATCGACAGCACGCCTAGAATATCGACTGCAACAATGCGGTCAGCAGCCGATGGACCGATAACCACTCGGTAAAGCACAAATATGGCGCTGAACAAGAGGATATTAATCAATTTGGCGATAAACGGCCCGTGATAGTAATAAAAGTTCAGACCGAAAAATATGCCGATGAACACGAGACCGACAATCCAGCGCAAAACTTTCATTCAAACACCTCTTTCAATTTTTTCTCAAACTGTGCGCCGATCTGTTTTGAGCATGTTTCAACATCAGTTGCTTTGACGTCAATCCAGTGAATATAGATTTCCTGCGCCTGCGGATTAATATCCACCGTCAATGTTCCCGGTGTCAGGGTGATCGAGTTCGTGAGCACGGTCATCGCCACATCTTTGGTGAGGCGGGTTTTAATTTTCACAATTCCGGGTTTGATCGGCAGAAGTGGATGGAGTACGATATAGGCGACATGTACATTCGCTTTAATCATTTCCCGAAGGAACAAAAAGAAATAGGTTACTGCTGCGAACCAGCGTACTAACAGATGTTTCTGTTTATGCGTTGTGATCAAAAAATGACCGGCGGCAAGCGAAACCAAAGCTGCAACGACGATCGCGGCGACGATTTCCTGCACATCCCGCCAACTGGTTAATGCAAGCCACACCAACAAAGAGAGCAGAAAGACGATTAAACGGCTTTTCCATTTGAGCGACATCTCTACCTCCCCAGAACGAGCTGAATATAATGGGTTTTCCCGGCAATCACCGTCACCACTGGATCAAGAACGATCTCTTTGATGCCCGGTACAATCATCAGGCTGCTGAGCACACACAACAAGGCCAGGATGATCATGGCCGCGTTCATTCCCCAACCGACCGGCATCACTTTATCGATGGCCCGCTCGCCGCGAAAGCCGTATCGCTGCACTTTCATAAAGGATGCGAGCGTTAAAATGCTGCCGATCATGGCAATCAATGCGGCGATCGGACGATCGGCCTGTATAGCCGCGATGATGATGATCAGCTTGCTGAAGAATCCATTGAACGGTGGAATTCCGGCAATCGACAATGAGGCAACCATTGAGGTATGGCTCGCTATCGGAAGCGCGCGAATCAAATTGCCCATGCGTTTCAAGTTGCGGGTACCGAGGGCGACTTCGACTGCACCGGCATTATAAAACAGCAATCCTTTGAATAGGGCATGATTGAACAAATGGTAAACAGCTCCCAAGATGGCCAAAGGTGTGCCCAAACCGATCCCAAGAATAATATATCCGACCTGACTGATGCTGTGATACGCGAGCAGACGTTTCATATCCCATTGAGCGATCGCCAGCAAAACGCCGATGATAATCGACAGCAGGCCGAGAAGCACGAATATTTGCATAAAGAGCTGCGGAGCGCCGAAGACATTGTAGAAAAGACGTACGAGTACGTAAATCCCCAGGGCTTTGATAAGAACACCGGAAAGCATGGCGGAAATGGGTGCGGGCGCGGAGGAATGGGCGTCAGGAAGCCAGGCATGAAACGGCATGATGGCGGATTTTAAGCCAAATCCGGCCAACAAAAGTGCACCTGCACCCCACACCACTTTCGGCGACAAGTCGGGCAGCAGAGCGGCAATTTTTGCCATGGTCAGAGTTGACGTTGAGCTGTAAAGAATGGCGATGCCGAATAAGATCAGCGTCGAGGAAACTGTTCCCATGACCGCGTATTTGAAGGAAGCCTCGTATTCTTCAGCCTGGCAGCCAAAGGCGACCAGAGCAAAGGCGGCCAACAGACCGATTTCCATGAAAACAAATAGATTAAAGATGTCTCCGGTCAACACGACGCCGCACATACCTGCGAGCATGAGCATAAAGAGCGCATAATACTTCCAATCGCGGCCGACCATCTCAAGATAAGGCATCGAGTATAATAAAGAGGTGACGGCCAACAGCAGAACGACAACCAGCATAAAACCGGAAAATGAATCCAAAACCAGCGCAATTCCAAATGGCAACGGCCAATTTCCCATCTCATAAACCAGACATCGATCGTTTAAACCGGGATAGATCACCAAAGCGATCGCCAGCATGATCGATGTTGCCAGAAGCGATAAGACAATGGCGATTCGGTCATTTTTGCCGGCGATGAAGGTGATCAGAAATGCCGTGCAGAGCGGTATTATGATGAAATAAGGGTGCATCATCCTCGCAGCCTCCTTATTTTCGATATATCAAATGTTTGATATTTTTGGAAAAGTCGAATCGCCAAAGCCACCACCATCGCTGTCGAACCCAACTCAATTACGATAGAGGTGAGCACCAGCGCCTGCGGCAGCGGATCGACCATCACCGGAACAGGATTTTGACCTTCCAAAATCGGATAGTGGCCTCCCTGACGGTAGCCTACAAGGACAAGAAAAAGATTCACGGCATATCCCAGAATGCCCATGGACAGGATAATTTTGATCAAATCCCGTTTTGCAATGACGCCGTATAATCCAACCAGGAACAGGGCAAAACATAAAAGATAAAGTGTCATGCGGCATCTCCTTTTGATGTCCTGGCTTCGGCCAGTACCCAGACAACCAGAAACAACGACAAAGCCACTTTTAAACCGATGATAATATTCAAAATGGGCAGCGTACCGGCACTCAGCAGATGGTAAAGACTACCTTTGCTGATAAAATTGTAAAAAAAAGTGCCACCCCACAGTATTCCTAAAAGACCCACCACCAGATACAAAAGAGCACTCGCGGATTCTACATGTTCCAGCCAGGGCAACCGCAACCATTGAAATGTGTATGAGCGGCCGTAGGCAAGGAGCACATTCAACAGAGCCAAGGCGAGAACCACGCCGCCGGCGAATCCCCCTCCCGGAGTCAAATGGCCGTGGAGGATGATATAGATTCCATACAACAGAATCATCCACACCGTAATCCGGGTTACGGTTTTGACGATGATGGTCATCCCGCTATTCATGCTGACCTCCGTGATGTTTGGCTTTGGCTGTTTTTCGTAGAATGGTAAACGTACCCAGGATTGCTGTGAACAGGATCGTGACCTCGCCAAAGGTATCGTATCCGCGATAATCCAGCACGATGGAAGAAACCAAATTCGCTGCTCCCGTCTGTTCCGCGCCATGATCGAGATAATACTGCGCGGTGGACATTAATGGTTTTCCAAAGGGAGGCAACACTTTAAACAACGGCAGGCAGCCGATGAAGAGCAGAATAGCTGTGAGGATGGTTGCTGCGGTGAGCCACCGATTGGATCGGGATGATTCCATTTGGTGATGTGACTTGTGGATAAATGCCTGGATGAGAATCACCACACAGAAAATTTCAAAGAGGAACTGCACAATTGCAAGATCAGGCGCCTGCAGCAACAAAAACGAGATGGAAACACCTAAACCCACAACGCCTATTGCGATGATGGAAGACAACACATCCTTTAGTTCCAGAGCGACAATCGAACCAATGATCATGAGTACAAATAAAAAGTTCAACCAAAGTTCAATCGGCATTTCAGCCTCCGCCTATAAAACCAGTTCAAAAAATCTCTCTCAGAAAAAGCAGCAATATCAAACCAACGATGAGAAACAACAAGTAAATGGGCAGCCAACCGGCATGGATTCGCTGAAAAAAGTGTGCGAATGAAAAAGTCGATCGCGTGCCGAGATCGTAAACATCGAAATGCTTATTCTCAGCAGCCTGGTAAATAGATGCTAATGGCTGCATACGACGAATTTCATTATAAAAGGAAGTTCCCTGAAGATGAAATCTCTCTTCTGCAGCCATTCCTCCCAGATAAATGTCGTCGACCCGAACACAACGAACGAGAAGGAAAATACCCAAGCCCAACAGAAATGCAATCAAAAAGAGCGCCAAAATCATCATCGGTTGATAGGTTCCGAGAAAATCAACGGGACCCAGCTTTTCGACAATTGGAAAAATGAATGATTTCAGCGGCAGCGGGACGGCAAGGATGCCGAAAGCAATACACAATATTGCCAAGCTTCCTGTCGCCAACCATTGGTTGACAGGCGCTTCACGTATGGAATTAAAATTTGTCTTGGTACGACCCAGAAAAACCGCATAAATGAATTTCATAAAACTGGCGAGCGTGAGAGCACTGCCAAAGACAGCCAAAATGAGACAGAGCAAAGACCACAACTGCATCACCGGCGTCAGAGTTGCGGTGTGCTGTAAAACACCCTGATAGATCATCCATTTTGAGAAAAAACCGTTAAAAGGCGGAATACCGGAGATTGACAAGGCGCCAATCAAGGCGACGACAAACGTGATCGGCATATTGCGCGCCAATCCGCCCAGATCATTCAACTCATTCGAACCCGTCCTTTTCTCAACCGAACCCAGCGAGAGAAACAAATTTGACTTGTAAATAGTGTGATTGACCAAGTGGAACAGTCCGCCGGCGATGGCCAGCACTGCGCCGCTACCGACGCCCAGAATCATATATCCCACTTGACTGACCGCATGATAACCCAACAATTTGCGGGCATTATGCTGATTCATCGCCATCATGACAGCGGTAATGATGGTCAATGCACCGATGGTCATCACGATCAAATGAATTGATACGCTGACCTGAAACAGGCCGGTCATCATTTTAGCAAGGAAAAAGATACCCAGGAGTTTATCCAATGATGCGGGGAGAAGAGCGGCTCCTTCAACCGGTGCATCCTTGCAAAACTCCGGTACCCAGGTGTGAAAAGGAAAACCGCCGGCTTTGGTCAGTGCCGCAATCAGCAGCAAAATAAACGCGAGAACAGCATTGCCTCCGGCCAATGGAATTGAGGTTTTTGCCAAGGACCATTGTGCCATGGGCTGCAGATGCTGCAGCAGGGCGAGTCCCATCAGAAGGCAGGCATCGCTGCCTCCGATCAAAATGAACGTCTTTTTGGCCATTTGCGGCGTCTCTTCTCCGCTCCCTAAAAGGGCAAACGCATACAGCGAAAGACCCGCCAGTCCCCAAAAAAGAAGAAAACTGAGAGCATGATCACTTACGATGACTCCGCTGCAAAAGGATACGGTGAGAGGATACCAGACGAAAAAGGATTTTTCGATGGATTTATTCAATCCATTTAAAGAAAAAATCAGAATGATCAGAGACAAGACATGAGTAAAAAAAAGTGCGAATAAACCCAGCTCGTCAAGAGAAAAAATGAGAAATTTGTCGATCAGAACATTGGGAATCGGCGTGCTCATAGCGCGAAACGAGAGCCACATTCCAAAACATAAAGAGACGATCGTCAAAATTTTGCGAATTATCAGCGGTAAGAATAGAT
>RPQV01000021.1 GCA_003818595.1 Calditrichota bacterium | reverse complement strand
CGGGAATACGCTCCTCTTTCTGGTGATCAAAAAAGTCAAGGATGATGAAAATCTTCTGGAAAGAAAGGATGCTGAGGAGGAGAGTGAAGAAGAAGAAAATGAAGAAAAAAGTGAGGAAAATTCTGCGACAAATGACAAGACCGTCGATCCGGAAGCCTAATTGACATCATGCCGTCCATGTCGATTGTCAGGCTACAATCGACATGGATATTCTTAATCATTTTCTCATCAGAAAGTCGGGGAGCGTGATACGCAGAAAGCCCGGTTATTTAATTCAGCAAAAATAATGCTGTATGCAGCCTTCACTCTTTTTCCTCCTTGTTTGGTGAATGCTGCTGAAGGTGAGCTGGTCATTTCCTGTTTATTCCCCACTGATATCGGTTCTATCACGCCTCCTGTGCGGCGAACGATCTCATCGTTTTCAACCTATTCAACTTTATCTCCTCTCCCCCAATCATCATCTCCAGCTATCTTGAAAGCCTCCGGATCATTTGAGTTTCGGAATTTTCGTCCCCTGAGAGCCGTCGTTGTCGTCGGGAGTGCAACTATCATCCATTCGTGGGCATATCATCAATTTAACAACATTTGGTGGAATCACCCGCAAACGCATTTTCATTTATATCGCGGCTGGAAGCAAAATCAGGGACTATATGACTTTGGTTTTCATGACAGTCTGTGGCTGCATATGGATAAGTTCGGACATTTTTATTGCGCTCGACAACTCGCTTTTTTGATGACTGAAACATTTAATTGGATTGGCTTATCCAATGGTTGTTCCTCTTGGTTGGGCGCCGCTTCGAGTTGGCTGTTTATGCTTGAAATTGAATTGTTCGATGCGAGATTTCAGGAATGGGGTTTTTCTCTCGGCGATCTGACAGCCAATACTGCCGGTGTCCTTTTGCCCGTGTTAAAGGCTCATAGTCCCTTTTTGCAAAAATTCACTCTTAAGATGAGCTACCACCCGACAAAGCAGGGCATCAAAAATGATTACTTTATTGATGATTATGCGGGGATGACGTTTTGGCTGTGCGCCAATCCGCGGCCATTGTTGCCTCGCTTTCTGAGAAACTGGTGGCCTGCTTTTTTGAATCTATCGGCAGGCTATGGAATTAGCGAAAAGACGGATGGAAAAATTGAGTTGTATTTCGGCCTTGATTACGATCTACTGAAGTTAAAAACTAAACAACCAGCATTGAACAAGTTAATCGAATTTATCAATTATTTTCATCTGCCCGCGCCTGCTTTGCGTATCCAACCTTCCTTACTATTCCAACCTTTTAATTTCTAGCTCTCTCTTTTTGGAAAATTGTTCGCAAAATAAATACTTGGAGGTATATTATTTTATGCAATATGGCACGATTAAACATTGGGATGCATCAAAAGGATTCGGCTTTATCACCACTGATGATGAGGATGATATTTTCCTTCATGTTAGTGATTTGTCTGCAACCTTGAAAACACACCAACTTACAGAGGGGTTGCGAGTCAAGTTCGATGTGAAGAGTGATTTTAAAGGTGATAAAGCGATTAATGTGCGTAAAGCATAATATTAATCGATCCTCAGATGCCTTTCGAGGAATACTAACGAGAAAAACCTGCAGGAAAAAATATGGCAGAAGTTTTTGTCAAAATTAAAGACAGGCAGCTGGGTCCATTTAATTCTTCGGAAATTCGCAATCTGGTTGTCAAAGGCGAGTTCACGCAGGGTGATTTAGTTTATCATGAAGATATGCAGGAATGGGTTGAAGCCAGTGAAATCGATGAATTTCGCAATCTATTTACTGAGGAAGTAAAAAGAGTTCACCAAAAGACGGTTTTTGCGGTCGGTGGTGGTAAGGGAGGCGTAGGTAAAACAGTGTTGACCGCTTCCTTGGGTATTGGACTGGCAGCCCATGATTACGATGTCGTGATCGTCGATGCTGATTTCGGCGGCGCGAATCTTCATACATGTATGGGAATACTGGAACCCGACTATACCTTTTATCATTTTTATTCACTGCAACGGGAAAGCCTTGAAGATATTTGTCTTGAAACGCCGGTAAAAAATCTGCGAATGATCAGCGGAGCTTGCGGCACACTCGGTATCGCGAACCCGCGCTTTCATCAAAAACTTCGTTTTATCAATCAATTGAAACATCTGAATGCCGATTACATCCTGCTCGATTTGGGCGCCGGTTCTTCATATAATGTCATCGATTTCTTCCTGGCAGCTGAACACGGCATTTTAGTCACGACCCCGGAGCCTATGGCCATTCAGGAGACCTTCAATTTTCTAAAAATGGCAGTGATGCGAAAACTGATGCGCGATTTGCGAAAAAATACATCAGCCGTCGCGATCTTGGAACAGCATATGTATGCGGAACCGGGGAAAATGCATTTCACAATGGATGATGTTATCAATGATGTGCGGCAAATTGATGAAATTGCTGCATTTTCAATTGAGACATTTCTGAGCAGCTATCATCCGCGCCTGATTCTCAATATGGTGCATTCAAACAAGGAAATTCAGGAAGGTGATTCATTCAAAACTGCTGCGCACGATCTTTTAAGTGTTGATGTCGAATATATCGGTTTTATCGAGTACGATGAGAACGTCCGCAAGTCAGTTAAAGAGTTAAAACCATTTGTAATTGAGAATCCGAAGTCCAAAGCATCAAAAAGCTTGGCAAAATTGGTTACGGTTGGACTATTGCAGAAAAACGGCTGGGCTGGTTTTCAGGATCGCCGCAGACTGCTTAAACAGCTGCGCCAGGAAGGAGCTGATTATCCTGACGCTCGTCTTCAGGAAAGCGATACCATTTGTTCGGTCAACTGCTTTTACTGGGGAGATTGTGATTACCAGGAAGGTGGTTATCCCTGCCCGATTCGACACCTGGATCCCATCTTCAAGCAACATGGATAGAAACGGAACTTTATCGAAAGTCCTTCCCCACATCAGCCTATTCCAAAGATATTATTGACCTCTGATAAAATAGCGGCTTGAATACTCCCCGCCCTCGAGTCGTTGAACACCTGCAAACGGGATGATCCCGCCGGCATTAACCGATGCGGCAACGCGATATTCACCATTCGGCAGAATTAACTCAAGGGTTGTTCTGGGCGGCAAATTCAAACGCTTGGACTGCGGACCGCTATATCGCACTGTCAGATTGTATCTTGTTTGATTTTCGATTTCTATAACGTTTTGATCGCCCGCTGAAGCAGACAGCCTTTGCGCCGCCGGAAGGGTTGTGTGATCCTTGCTCAGTATGCCGGCAACCTCATTCGCAATAGCCAAGGACTCCGCCTGCACTGCCGTTGTCCCAGAATCTTTATCGCTGAACCTGTGAAACGCGTCTGATGTCGCCTGTTGTTGTGTTTTCGGCCCGTCCAATTCTGCCTGGAGATAATCCAGAAGTGAGTCCGCTGTGTTGCCATGTGGACTCTGAGGGAAATTTGATAAAAATTCCAACAATGCATCTGCAGACTCTGACCGAAGAGCTTTTTTCCATGCTTTTTCCATACGCAGACTATCGAATCGATTTTTGATTCTCGGCGTCATTCTGTTCTCAGGATGCTTGTTCAAAAATGCGGCGATGCCGGCCAGGGAGGTATCGTTCTTGATCGTGTTCCACACGGCAGTCGTTCTGGCGTGTTCGAGTTTTTCATTTCTTCGCTTAAAAACCAGCAATGCGGAAATGATGAGAACGAATATGGTGAAAACAGTAAAAACTCTTTTCATATAAACCTCTTTCTCGGAAGCATTCGGTTTTCTGGACGATATTTCAAAATAATCATGCTTAATGAATAATCGCGATATCTCTTGATTTTTGCAAATGTTTTTTGCGAAATGCAGTTTATTTTGCCGGAATTTTACTTGGTTTTAACGATTTCTGAACCTATATTTTGTCCTGTGCCGGCTATTGGCCGATGAACTGAATTTGCATGGTGATTTCGATTTGTGTCTTTCCCCGCGCGTAAAATCAGCTTTTTCATTTTAAAAATAATTGTTGCCTTGTTGGTGATGATCCTGCTCATCCATAGAATCAGCCTCGACCGCCTCATTACCAGCATTCGCTTGGCAAATCTCCAGTGGATTTTTTATTCTATCCTGCTGTTGCCGGTCAATCTTTACCTGCAATTTATCAAATGGCGATTGATTGTTCGTCGTGAAGTGAAAACTGCACGTAACCGCCAGATTGCTTATTCCCTACTTGTAGGTTCTGCCTTTGGGCTGATTACTCCGGGCAGACTGGGTGATTTTGCGCGTACGTTGTTCATCAGTCATGCGGATTGGGTTCGGCTGATGGGACTTTTGACCATTGATAAATTTATCAGTTTGGCTGTACTTTATCTATTGGGCATTATTGGATTTTCTCATTTTATCTCTCTGAATCTGCATCTATTGATCTGGTTTCCCATTTTGATGATAACAGTGTTCCTTGCTGTTCTCATCCTGGTGATCATTTTCCGACCTTTTCTGCTGCGCGATTTGGTTTTTTATTTTCATCGAAAAAACAGTCGATTTCCCGCCCTGGATCGCTTTTTGAAAGGCATTGAGATGGTGACGCCTCAATTGACCCTGCGACTGAGCTTTTTCTCGATGCTGCAAACGCTGACCTATTGCCTGCAACTGGTGTTCTTTGTACTCGCTTTCGAAAATATCCGCCTCTGGGAAGGATTGGTGGCTTCATTTGCGGTCATGTTCAGCAAATCATTGCTGCCGATCTCTTTGGGTGATCTGGGAATCCGTGAGAGTGCCGCAGTATTTTTTTTCGGACATTTTAACATTTCTTCAGCTGCTGCATTTAACGCTTCGTTTTTACTTTTTACCCTGAATGTGCTTTTGCCGGCTTTATTGGGGCTTTTACTGTTTTTGTTTAAAAGATACATATCCAACAGTCGAATGAATGGAAGGTAACGTGCTCATCCATCTGGCTTTAATCATTTTCACTTTGAATGCGGCTATTTATATTGCGTTCTTATGCATTCTGAATCGCGGCTTGAAGAAGCTGATCCTGCTTCCTGATAGCCATGAACGCCCTTTTGTCTCTGTCATCGTGCCGGTTCGAAACGAGGAAAAATATATTAATAAATGCATTCAGCACCTGACGACCCAATCCTATCCGCCTGAAAAATACGAAATTATTTTCATCAATGATGATTCAAGTGATTCGACCCATGATTTGGTGCAGCTGCGGACCAATCATCAGCTCAAACTACTGCAATCAAAAAGCTTTGAGGGATTGTCGCCTAAAAAAGCGGCATTGCATACTGGCATAATTGCCAGTCGCGGGGAGATCATTTTGACGACAGACGCAGATTGTATGGCGCCGCCGACGTGGATTGAAACGATGGTGAGTCAATTTCGATCTGATACGGCTTTGGTGGCATCTTGGGTTGTTGTTCAGGAAAACGAACATTTTTTAAGTAGAATCGAGGCGCTGGATTCTCTTGGATTTGTCTTGGTTGGAGCAGCGGCTTTTGGTCTGAACCATCCTTTTTTAGCGAATGGCGCTAATTTGGCTTATCGAAAAAGCGCTTATTTCCAAGTGAATGGTTTTGATCAGATTGGTCACTTTGGTTCCGGTGATGATGATCTGCTGCTGCAAAAAATGAAAAAACTGCGTAAATGGAAGTGTGTTTTTGCCGCTTCCATGAATGCCGGAGTGATTACCCATGCCAATCGAAATTTGAATCAGTTTTTCAAACAACGACTCAGATGGGCTTCAAAAGCCGCTATCTATCCCCGTTCTATACTATGGCTGCAATTATGGATTTACTTTTTTCATCTTTGTTTATTTGTTTCGGCAATCTTGTTGATTTTCATCCCCCCGGCCATTATATTTCCTCTGATGAAAATTGCGGCTGATTTCTTCTTTTTTAAAAATAATGCCCGTAAAGCAGCCAGATCCGTGCGGGTAATCCCGCTGGTCGGGGCGGAACTGCTTCAGTGGCTTTATCTCATCATCATCGGTATATGGTCCAATTGGGGCAGATACAGTTGGAAAGGCCGTGCTTATGTTCATGGTAAAGTAGAAACAAAAGCCTTTGCATTCTCGGAATTTGACTGACATTTATCAAGAGGTTTTATGATTCGATTCGCTGTTCTTGGTCATGGATTTATCGGCAGTGTTCATGCAGCAACGCTGCAAAAACTTTCCGGTGCCGAGTTGGTCGGCATTGTCGAACAGGATCGTAACAAGTGGCATTCTGTCACCGATGGCAACATCAAAATTGATACAGCAAAGGCCTATGATGCCCCCTTTTTTGAATCAATTCCGGCTCTCCTCGCAGAGAAAAAAGCAGATTGTATCAGCATCTGCTTGCCGACACATTTACATCGCGACTATACCGTCGAAGCCATGGCAGCCGGCCTGCATGTGGTGTGCGAAAAACCTATGGCATTATCACTTGATGATTGCGATTCGATGATTCAGGCAGCAAGGAAATTTAAACGCCAACTTTTTATTGCTCAATGTATCCGCTTTTGGCCTGAATATGTACTTCTCCGAGAAATGATGGGAAAAAAGGTGTTGGGCGATCTGATTTCGATTAAATTTCATAGGCTGAGTGGTATGCCCTCCTGGGGAGGAGAACAAAGTTGGTTTTTAAAACCTGATCAAAGTGGTGGTTGTCTATTCGACCTTCATGTTCATGATGTTGATTTTATTCAGCATCTCTTGGGACTTCCTCGTGCAGTATTCTCTTGTGGAACGGCATTCCCGAATGGGGTGAACACATCGGTTATCACTCAATATCTGTTCTCCGAAGGATATAGCTGCCTGGCTGAAGCGAGTTGGCGTTATTTTTCCGGATTTAAAATGTCCTACTCTGCCGTGTTCTCAGATGGGCAACTGGAGTATGATTCCGGAGTGCAACCCACTCTGCGTTTGTGGAGAAAAGGCAATATTGATTCGGAATTTCTGGAAGTACCGGCAACAGATGGTTATACCGAAGAATATCGATACTTTATTGATTGCCTGGAGAATCATCAGACGCCTACGCGAATGATGGCCGAAAGCGCCCGCGCAAGTATTCAAATGACCATCGCGGAACTCAAGTCAATTAAAAGTGGCGCCCAGGTATATTTGCCTTAAATCTTCATGAATTGTATCGAGCGTTACTATTTTGTAATTATTTGCGTTGGCATGCGTTTTTCCGGCATAATTCATCAGCTTTTACTTTCCGGTATCCTTTAAAATTCAACTAGTTAGCACGCTAAACATCATTGCACGATAGAATCGATCGAAACCTTTTGGCTTCATTTTTGTTGAATCACTGATGACCACAATGCTAATGTTTCATATCACCGCCAAAAAGCCATTGATTCTTTGACAAAGAGCGGTTAAATTTGTTGTTTGAGCATCAAGGTTGTTAATGACATGTTTAAGATATCATTTGCTGAATTTCTGCTCATCGTGAGCCTCGCTCAATTCTTGCTCCACCACCCGACTCGTGCTCAGACGACGCTTGTGGGAGGGAAGGGAATGCTTCGGCTTTATGATGCCGAACCTGTTGCGCCGGGTTGGTTATATGTTAATTCTTTTTTTTCTTATTTTGCCGAAAAACGTCAAAATGACAACGTTCTCAGCAAAGATATTACATTGCAGCTGAGTTCAACATTGGGATTCAGCAGTATATTTGAAGGTTTCCTTTATATGGTTCCCTATCAGACCGATCAACAGCATCTGTGGGGTGCATTAGGCGAGACTCGCGTTGGAATAAAGGCGCACATGCCACGTCCGGGGAAACCGATGCAAATGGGAATCGTATCTTTCACGAAATTTCCAACAGGCCGAACTTATCCGGTTCCTTATGAACCTTTTTCAGAAAAATCATTCGGATACGGGATTGTTGGCGCCCTGCTATATAATTTGAGTCAAAAAGAAGCAAAACTTCCGCTCAAAATCATTGCTAATGTCGGATATTTAAGACATCGGGCGAATCAGCCTTTTTTTATGGGAGATCATGATCAGCTTTGCGGCGGACTAGGCTTTAAATGGCTGACAAGATCGGTTTTACTCTACACGGAAGTGAGTGGTGAATTATTCTTCCATCGACCGGACATTCGATTTCGTCAGAACTCTTTGAGATTTTCTCAAGGATGTAAATTTACCGCTTTGAATGGATTAATTTTCGATGCGGCTGTCGATGTTGAATTGGGAAGGTATAGACCCTCATCTTCTGAATTGATGATGATTCCACGTTATTATGAGAATTATGCGGACTGGAAGCTGAATCTTGGTGTGACTTTTCAGGCGTTAATTTTCGAAAAATGGCAGAAAAGGACTAGGCAGGAGATCGAAAGATCCCTCCGTCAAGGGGAAAATCTCAATCAGATTCGGGAAAAGCGTGAAAAAGTGATTGATGAGCTTATGGAATTTAAAAAACGGCTTGAAGATGAAAAAAAAGAGGAAATTCCCTTTTAATGTTCGATCAGAAAAACTGTTTCCCCGCAGATCATTTGTTCCAGTGCCGTCATGTCCTGTTTTCGGCATCTTTGAGCTTGCTCCTCTTGTTTTTCAACGCGCAGGCTCAAGTCGATCCCTTTCATCCGCATAATGCCGGAATCCAAACTGATAAGGCTGATCATTTATTCGCAAAGGCCGAGGCGGAATTTCAAGCAGGACAATATTGGCAGTCCTCCCGTCGACTGATCACCTTAATAGATGCTTATCCGGCGTTCCGCCGGGTTGACGAATCTCTTTTGCTGCTGGCCAATTGTCTTTGCGAGCTGAATATGAATCAAGCCGCTGCAAAGCTCTATTCACGCATTGTGGAAAAGCATATTTCCAGTCCATTTGTCTCGGATGCCTTGTTGGGATTACAGCGCATCGCCTACAATAATGGAGATTGGCAGGAGAGTTTAAAATATCATCAGGTGCTGTTGCGCGGATCGCCTTCTCAGCCGCTGATTGATTTGACCTCTTATTATGCGGGAATGGCATATTATAAGCTTTTAGATTTTCCCAAATGTGTGAACGTCCTACGCGATGCCAGTGAGAATAGTCCATACTATGATTATATCCTGTATACCAAGGCAATTTCTCTGTTACGCATGAAGCAAATCGAAGCGTCCATCGCAACTTTCAATAAGCTGTTGCTGTTGCCTGCGGTGAATGACGAACGACTTGAATTGCTGGATGAGGGGCATTTATCGCTTGGTTATCTATTCTATGAGTTAGGATATTATGATCAAGCTGATGACGAATTCTCCAAAATACCTGCCGGCAGTTCTTTGAGACCCGCAGCCCTGTTAGCTTCTGCCTGGTCCAAGGTGAAAAGAAACTCTTGGCAAGAGGCGATAATCGTTTTAACAGAGTTATATCGCAACTTTCCTTCCCATGAATTGTCTCAAGAAGGTCTTTTTCTACTCGGACGTGCCTATCAGATGATCGGAAAATATGCAGACGCCGTTATTATCTATGATCGGTTGATTGAGATTTTTCCAGAAGAGCAGAAGGTGATCACTTTAGTGGAAAAGACAAATGTTAGTATTGAAATGGAAAGGAAGCGAATTGAACAACGGCAAATTGAACTTTTGGTTTTGGAAAGCAGGCTCATAGAAGATCTGAATGTTGAACCTCATAATGATCCGGCCACAGTTGATTCCAGCTTGGCTGCGGAATTAAATGCCTTGTTGCTGCAGGCAACAGAAGAACGAAAAGATCTATCCCAACGTCTCGATCGGTTGAATAGCCTTGCCGCGAAGACGGCTGTGCAGGAAAAAAGAAGAAACTGGCGCGCTTATGCCGAGTACGGTAAAGCAAGAGCTCAGTTCCTACAGCTTCAGACAACCAAAGACGGTAAAAAGTGATACATAAAGAGATAAAATCGTCAAAAGGCAAAATCCCAATTTATCTATTTGTTTTTATTATAGGTATTTCGACAGCTTGCGCTCTCGCCCAAAATAAGGTCGTATCATCGGATCATCCAATAGAAATATCCGGCGATTTGAATCGGATTATTCTTGAACATGAGACTCTTCTCAACAAGTATCCTGACAGTGAATTCGCTCCCACCTTGCTCTTTCAATTAGCGGAGCTGCATTATGAACAATCTCAGCTTGTTTATCAGGCTGAAATGAGCCGCTATGAGGAACAGGTGGCTGATGCCGGAGATATGAATCCGCCACTCCCGATCATTGATATGACCAAGACAATTGCATACTGCAGACTATTATTGGAAAAATATCCCCATATCAACTATCGAGATCGTGTGCTTTATAAAATAGCAACAGCATCCCTCGAATCGGGGCAGATGGAGTCTGCAAAATCCTGGTTTGAAACCCTCATTTGGGAATTTCCCAATTCATCGATGGCTTTGGAATCTCATTTCCGCATCGGTGAATATTATTTTGAGCAGCGACAATTTGCAGAAGCGATCCAGCATTATAGATTTTTATTGAACCATTGGGACAATCCCTATTTTGCTTTGTCACTTTATAAGCTTGGATGGTCATATTATAATCAACAGAACTATAGCGACGCCATCAGCACTTTTCTCGTGCTGTTGGAGGATATTAATCTAGTCGCCGGGTTAGATCAAACAACGCATTCAGTGGCGAAAACGGATTTACAAACTGAATCCATCCATTATATCGCTGATTCATTTACGGAATTTGGTTCCCCCTCGAACTGTCGATCATTTTTCCTCTCTTTGGTTGATAAAACGTACACGTCACCGATTTTGTTGAAAATTGCCGAACTGTATGAAGCAAGGAGTCTGAACCTCCAAGCCATTGATATCTACCGAATACTGCTCGAATTTTACCCCTTTTCTACCAATGCTCCACAGCTATATACCAATATTATACAGAATTATGAGGTGTTGGAAAAGATGGAAGACTCTAATCAGGTGAGAGAGGAGCTGGTCCATTTTTTCCATCCCGATGGTGATTGGGAAAAACATCAATCGGACAGTTCGGTTCAACAAAATGGACTGTCACTCATGAGGGAGTCCTTAATTTTTTTGGGCGTATACTATCAGGCAAAAGCCCAGCAGACGGATTCGCTTTTCTATTATCAGCGTGCCATTAACAAGTACCTTGATTTTCTGAAAAATCCTGTTCAGGAAAACAGCCACGAGATAAACTATTATTTGGCCGAGTGTTATTATGAGATGGGTGACTTTATCAACGCCGCGGATACCTACCAGCAAGTCGTCTCAACCTACCTAACATCTCCTTACCGCGAAAAAGCGGCTTTCAACCGTATTTTCTGCTTTGTGAAAGCCAAAGAGATGAATATTGGTATTGATTCATCCGGCTTGATCGTGATTCCTCATTTTATTACTGCACATGATACACTGACCATTAGCTTGGCAACATTGATTGATGGATATATCCTCCAGGCCTGCAATGATTTTTACCTTACCTTTCCTGAAAGCGCTTTTCTCGGTCAAGTTCTCATGAAAATGGGCGAAACGCTCTATAATCTGCGTCTGTTTTCTTCTGCGGTAACCGTATATCAACAGGTTTATCAGTTACCATCCGCCGTTCCTTTCAAGGATGCTGCAGCGATCAACGTCGGCCAGGCACTATATGACAGTGGTGAATATCAGCAGGCATGCGATTGGCTGACCATGTTTCTATCGGATATGCCTCAATCGGCGGAGGCAAGTCAGGCATGGTTGCTGCTTTCTTCAGCACAATTCAAGATTGCGGAAACCTTGAGTCTGAAAGGGGAAAATATTGGCGCTGCGTTTACTTTATTGACGATTGCGGGCACTTCACCCGATTCAACAGTGCAGGCTAAATCAATGTTTGAAGCAGCGCTGCAGTATCAAAAAAGCGATAGTCTGCTTTTGGCGGCGCAAACATTTGAACGATTGGCAAGACGCTATTTAAAATTTGAGCTTGGTGACGATGCCCTGTATCAAGCGGCGGGTTTGCGCGAACGTCTGGCTGATTGGTCGTTGGCTGCGGCAGATTATCTTCAGATTGCCGATCAATATCCTGAATCCGAGTTCCATTTGCGAGCGTTGAAAAATGCCGTCTACTGCTATGAGTCGGGTCAAGAGTGGATTGCCGCTAAAAATGTCTGCAAACGCTTGATCGATTCATTCCCGAAGGCTATTGAAGAGGTGATCGAGTTCTCTTGCAGACGCGGCGAGATGGCGATGAATGCCGGTCAAACCGAGGAGGCGCGTTCCTATTATCAAAACACTGTGAATCGATATCTTGATCTGATGCGGGAAGGGAATGCACCCGATTCCTATTATGTCGCTAACGCGCAGTTCATGCTGGGTGAAATTATGATGTTTACCTTCAAAAGTATCCAATTAACCCCGCCATTTGAAAGCAATCTCAAGCGGAAAATGAATGCTTTTGCAGATGTCATCAAACAATACACTGAATCGACTAAATACCAGATTGCAGACTGGACAACGGCTTCGATGTTTCGTATTGGAGAGTCCTTCGAGGAATTGGTTCGCTCTTTGTTGACGGCGCCGATTCCGGAAAATTTAACTCTGGAGCAACAGCAACTCTACCGCCAGAAACTGGCTGAAAGGGCACGGCCTTTCCAGGAAAAGGCGCTTGAAACTTTTCGTAAGAATGTGGAACAGGCGACTGCCAGTCAAATTGAAAACCAATGGATAGAAAAAAGTCGCGATCGCATACAAGGCTTACAAAATGAGTTACAAAGGGAAGCAGCGGAAACTGCGAAAAATCAAGGTGAATGAAAACATGTGGAAGTTTGTGTTGATTTTCGGTTTTTTTTTAACTCATGTTTCTGCGCAGGAGAAAATGCCGATAACAAACCATGCCAGTGATGAAGATACGGTGAGGGTTCAGAATTCTCTTCCTGCTCAAAATGAAAAGATCTTCATTGAAAAGATTGAAGTCGAGGGCAAGCTGGAAAAGCCGCAGGCGGTATTTATTCTGCCGGGCCAAACACCGGCTATCGATGATATTCAAATTGAACGTTCCTTTTTAACCGAGTTATTTCGGCCGGTGGAAGCCAAAACAACTTTTGAAACTGTTCACAACCCGACAGTATATCGATTGCGTAAGGATGTTTTGGATTGGTAAATATTTTAATTATCTTTGAAAAATTAAATTTCAATTAATGCCAAGGAGGCCAATTGGACAGCATTTTTCGGTTTTTTATTCAAGGCGGGCCAGTGATGTATGTGATCCTTTTCGCACTCATCATTGGAATAACCGTGATTGTTGAGAGACTGATCGCGATTCAATTTAAAAATCGAATCGATTCTGATACCTTTGTTAATCAAATCACTCAGTTGCTGAAAAACAACAATGTCAACGGCGCCATTGAGTATTGCGATCGTTCCGAAGCATCTCTCCCCAGAATTGTCAAAGCAGGATTACATGAACTCAATCGCTCTGAAAAGGATGTTCAAAACGCCATGGAACTTGCTGCGATGGTCGAGATTCCCAAACTGGAAAAGAGGACGCATTACCTGTCCATGATCGCCAATGTTTCAACATTATTGGGACTTTTGGGGACGATTCTTGGACTCATCAGTGCGTTCGCAGCAGTTGCCCATGCTGATGCCGCAGACAAAGCCTCCTTGCTCACTGCGGGCATATCTGTCGCCATGAATACTACTGCTCTCGGTATTATGACGGCTCTGCCCTGTCTGATCGGTTACACCTATTTGGTGGAAAAAACCAACGAATTAATAGATGAAATCAATGAAAATGTTGCCCGTCTCTTTCGCATTATGACGATGCCGAGGTGATGCATGAACCTCAAGGATGCTGTGAGACATCGCCTGAGGGGTCATGCCGGCAATGAGGATGTCAACCTGACGGCGGTGATGAATATTTTTTTGATTTTGATTCCCTTTTTACTGCTGACAGCTTCTTTTGTACGGCTAGCGGTTTTGGAAATGACTTTGCCTGATTTGGAACGCGCTGGTCGACAGAGTTCGATTCTCACCGGCAGAGTTGTGGTTAATGTTTTGTTTATTCGTGAAAATAGTATTCAGCTTAAAAGTCCTGAAATTTCACTTGCAGCAGTTCCCAAAGTCGCCGAGTATGACTGGGAAGCACTGCGGAGTCAGCTTGAACAGGTAAAATTCAAATATCCTGAATCCATGGATGTCATCATAACACCTGAATCCACGATTCGATATGAGATCATCATTGCGGTAATGGATATTTGTCGGGATGCAGGTTTTCCCAATCTCTCAATTTCTGGTTAATCGAACAAGATACGAGAAAGTCGATGATTCTCAATTCGGAAGATTCTCTGATAAACATCGTCAACCGTAACCGACGAAACCGCCGCGGCATGGCCGTGTTGCAGCTCACATCAATGATTGATATGTTCACCATTCTGTTGGTTTTTCTTCTCAAGAGTTTTAGCGCTGAGGGACAGATCATGACCATTACGCGGGATTTGCGGCTGCCTGAATCCACTTCTCGCGATGTACCCCGTTCAATGTCGGTCATTTCGGTCACTAGTGAATGGATACTTGTCGATGGTCGTTCAGTTGTGAATCTGTCCGCCATAACAACTGATTCTCCGCTGATGATTAACGGCTTGAAGGAAGAATTGGAGCGACTGCGCCTACTATCTGAGCAGATCGGAAATCTTTCGACCAACCTGCAGGGATTTCGGGGCAGTATTGCTATTCAAGGCGATCGCGATATCCCCTTTGATATTTTGAAACGCATCATGTTCACGTGTGGGCAAGTCGGCTATAATAACATCAACCTTGCAGTATTAGAAAAAGAGTGAAAAGGAAAATTGCCGGATGGCGCTGCCAGCAGGAGCATCCGGCGGTGAATTAAAAAAATGCCATCTTTGATCACCCATATCTTGAAACTACAAATCATTGATTCTCGCGGACGCTTTTATCGACACCTGCACAAAAGCGAGCAATTATCAATTGGAATCGGTGCGGCGAATGACTTTATAGTTTTTGACGACACCTTTCCCAAGTCTCATCCGTTGCTGGAACACAAGGGTAATGTTTGCCTGCTATATCTTCATCCCAAAATGTCAGGTACGATCCAATTTCAGGATTCGATCCTCGGTTTCCAGGATCTCATGGTTCAAGGAATGCTCACTCGAAAGGGCGCATTTCATATTCTTATTATCAACCGCGGGCGACAAGGAGTAATCCAATTTGGTGATGTTGAAATCACTTACTCATTCGAACCATTTACACTTGCAGTTGATAAAATGCCGGTTTATAGCTGGCAGGTCGCCGTCCGACGCTCCTTGCGTCATGATTTGCTGTTCAAATTCATTTTTTTATTTTTTCTGATGTTTGAAGTCATTGCCTTCGTTTTTCTCAGTCATCTTGATTTGCCGCCAATATCACCTCCTAAAACTGATCAAGTTCCACAACGATTTGCCCGCTTTATTTTACCGTCGTCTCAGGAAGCACCGATAACGACTTCGACGACCAGTTCCTCAACATCAACAGAGGGAAACAGTGAGACGGCGGAACAAACCAGTGACCAGTCATCAGCCGTCGGGGAAGAACGAACCGTCAGCACAGCAGGTTTGCTCGCACTCATCGGCGGTCGTGGTACGCAGGGGAGCAGCGGAGCGGCCGTTGACGCACTTCTCGATCGTGGATTGGTGAAGCAGTTGGATGAATTGTTGGGATCAACAACGGTTCTGCAAAACCGTTCCTCAGGCATAGGCAATAATAGAGGGCAAGGGGGAGAAAACTCGGACGCTTTTGACATTCCAATCGTCGGTATGACGACAGGAATCGATGAGTTGATTAAATCCGAGGGGGTTCGCGATGTCGAAATGAAAAAACAGGGTAGTGTCAATATTCAGTCTCCCCAATCGTTTCGAGGCAGCGACGAGGCGAGAGGAGAACGATCCGCTGAATCGGTGATGTCCATCATCAATGCACAGCGGGGACGGGTGATGTATACCTATAATAAATACTTGAGATTGGATCCTGAACTCCGAGGCAAAGTCAGTCTTGACATGACTATTGCTGCGGACGGCCGCGTTACCACCGTAGAAGTCGTCGAGACGACCATCCAGAATGCAGAATTTATTCGAGATTTACTCAATATTTTAAAAAGCCTGCGCTTTAGCACCATCACCGCGGGAAATGTCACGGTGAATATTCCCTTT